>JAQUTH010000077.1 GCA_028709885.1 Flavobacteriales bacterium | reverse complement strand
TGCCCATGCTGGACTTTCTGTGTTCATGGTGGCTGAGGAAAGTGCTTTTACTTTTTTGTATTTTTCCAAAAAGAAACTGTCTATGTATTCCACCATATCGGTACGGTCTTGGTTAGAAGCGTCTATGCGACGTTTTATAGCCAGTGCTTCAAGAGGGTTTATGTCTTCTCGGCGTATTATGTCTTCAAGGTGCCACTGTACGGTGTCTATCCAGTTTTTGGCGTATAGCAAATGTTCCAATGTGGATGGGTCGTAGTGATTATGTATGGTAGCGTCCACATCATTGGTTATGTGGTATGCGCGTATGCAGGAGTCAAATATTTCGTTGAAGTGTTTTGTCATGGTGATATTGGTCTTTATATACTGCAAATGTAATCATTTATATTTATGGTAGCAAAAACTCTTTTTTTATAGTGTAAAAAATATTTGTTTTGACTGTAAAAAGATAAAAATAAAATAGTTAAAAATAAAAAACTGCGTGTTTTTTAAAATATTTATTTCGTAAATTAGATATAGAACACAGGGGTGAAATATTTTCCCTTCATGTGTAACCAAACAGAAACCAAACCAATTTAAAATTTTTAACTATGAATCAGCAACAACAACAGGTTCTGAACGAAATCAATTCTTTCGTTAAATCAAACGGAGGTTCTCTGTCTAACTTCTATGTAGGAGTAACAGATAATCCTATGACTATTCTTCGTGAGCATGGTGTGAAACTTCACAAAGAAGGAGATTCCATCATCTCTGAAAACACAGTTGCAGGAGCATGGCCTTTGGCATATGAAGCCGAAGCTCGTGAACTAAAAGCATTCCTTATAGGACAAGGCATGACAGGACGTATGGGTGGAGCTCGCGCTGTAAGCACTAACGTTTATTGCTACAAAATCACACCTGAAACTAAACAGTAACAGGATGATGGCTTGATACTTTCTTATCAAGCTTTTTATGGGACGCGTACAAAGCGTCCCTTTTTTTATTTAAAAAAATGATGTTATGTAAATAATAAAGGCTAAATTTGCAGTTAGCAAAAATATAATGTAAAAGTATCATGGCAAAGAATGATGATTTATTCAAAAAAGTGGTAGCCCACGCAAAAGAATACGGTTTTATATTCCCATCAAGTGAAATATATGATGGTTTAAGTGCAGTGTATGATTACGGTCCATACGGAAGCATGATGAAAAACAACATAAAAGAATACTGGTGGAAATCCATGGTTCAGATGCACGAAAACATAGTAGGACTTGACGCTGCTATCTTTATGCACCCTACCACATGGAAAGCATCGGGACACGTGGATGCCTTCAATGACCCTCTGATAGATAACAAAGACACTAAACGCCGTTACCGTGCAGACGTATTGGTAGAGGATTATGTGGCTAAAATGGAAGACAAAGTCCAAAAAGAAATAACCAAAGCTAAAAAACGCTTCGGAGATGCTTTTGACGAAGAAAAATTTGTAACCACAGCACCTCATGTAGTAGAAAACCGCGCCCGCCAGCATGAAATAATCAAACGTATGTCTCATGATTTGGACATAAATGATTTGGCAGACGTTAAAAACCTTATAGACGAGCTTGAAATATCAGACCCAGATACCGGCAGCAGAAACTGGACAGAAGTACGTCAGTTCAACCTAATGTTCGGCACCAAAGTAGGTAGCGTAGCAGAAGGAACGACAGACCTTTATCTTCGTCCTGAAACAGCGCAAGGTATATTTGTCAATTTTCTCAATGTTCAAAAGTCAGCCCGCCAAAAAATACCATTCGGTATAGCGCAGATAGGTAAAGCATTCAGAAATGAGATAGTAGCCCGCCAGTTTATATTCCGTATGAGAGAGTTTGAGCAGATGGAAATGCAGTTTTTCATCCGTCCAAATACAGAACTTGGCGAAGAAGGCTGGTTCAATAAATGGCGTCAAAAACGTCTTAAATGGCACTTGAACCTCGGAATGGGAGCAGAGAACTACCGTTTTCATGACCATGACAAATTGGCTCACTATGCCAATGCAGCTACCGATATAGAATTTAATTTCCCATTTGGATTCAAAGAATTGGAAGGAATACACTCCCGTACCAATTTTGACCTTTCCAACCACGAGAAATTCTCTGGTAAAAAAATGCAGTATTTTGACCCAGAAACTAACGAAAGCTACACTCCATTCGTAGTGGAGACATCAATAGGTCTTGACCGTATGTTCTTGGCAGTGTTCTCACACTCTTTGGTGGATGAGACTTTGCCAGACGGTTCTGAGCGCACAGTACTGCGTTTGCCATATGTTTTGGCACCAGTAAAAGTAGCGGTACCTCCTCTTTTGAAAAAAGACGGACTACCAGAAGAAGCGCATAAGATAGTCAAACTCTTGAAGTACGATTTCAATACCGTGTACGATGAAAAAGATGCCATAGGACGTCGTTATCGTCGTCAAGATGCCATAGGAACACCTATTTGTGTAACGGTAGACCATGACACCCTTACCGATGGAAAAGTAACTATCCGTCATCGTGATACCATGGAACAACAACGTGTAGATATATCCGACCTTCGCGATATCATTTCCAAAGAAGTGGATATGCGCTATGCACTGGAACGTTTGGAAGAATAATTAAGAGCATGAAAAAGATATTTACCTCGCTGAGTGTTAGATTATTGCTGGCATTGTCTGTAATGATGATACCTACCGGATGTGGTATTTATTCATTTTCAGGAGTTTCCATTGCGCCTTCTATCAAGACCATACAAGTAGATGTTTTTCCCAACAACGCACCTCTTATAAACCCTATTCTGAGTAGTTATTTTACATCTCAGTTGCAGGATATGTACTCTCAGCGCACCAATCTTACCCAAGTGAAAAACAACGGTGATTTGATAGTTGAGGGCGAAATAGTGCAGTATGACCAGACATCGGTAGCGGCAGTAATAAACCCAACAACAGGAAAAGCCACCGCCGCCAAGGTTCGTCTGACCATAGGCGTAAAAGTCCGTTTTTACAATAATCAAGATGAGGAACAGAATTTTGAAAAATCTTTTTCCAATTATCAAGATATAGACGGAAATGAAACACTCAGTGGCGCGCAGGAACAACAGCTGGTGGAGGAGATAGTAGATGTTATAATAAATCAAATATTCACCGAAACGGTAGCTCAGTGGTGATGAAAATGGACAAAAAACTTCTGATGCAGTACATAGTGCACCCTGAACTTTTGGGCGGGGCGGATGTAGATGTATTAAAAGCAGAGGTTGAAAAGTATCCGTTTTTTCATATAGGGCATATGTTGCTTTTAAAAGCTATGCATTCGGCTGATGATTTTTCATATCCAGCGCAGTTGGCACACTCGGCAGTGATGATACCTAACCGTACAGCACTCTTTGAACTTATAAATCAGGTAGATATAAACGAGGTGGCTTACAGCGGAACATCTCCCGTGGTAGATGCTACGGTAGATACCCCAAAAGACCTTACCCAGTGGTTGGAAGACCAGCGTTTTTCCTCTGCAAACATGGATGAACAGACCACCGAAACGTTGATAGACAGATTTATACAGACCAATCCGAAGATAAAACCGTCTGAAAATCCAACATCTGTGCCTGATGTCGAAAATTATGATGTGCCTTCACAGGCTATTATGACCGAGACTTTGGCGCGGATATACGTTCAACAGAAAAAATATGACAACGCCATAGAAGCTTATAGCATTTTAATGTTGAAAAATCCGAAAAAAAGTAGTTTCTTTGCACAGCGAATAGAAGAAATAAAAGAATTGAAAAAAATTAAAAATTAAACGATATGACATTCACATTTTTTGCTGTACTAATCAGCATAGTATGTTTCTTTTTGGTGGTAATCATCATGGTTCAAAACCCAAAAGGTGGCGGTCTTTCCTCTACATTCGGAGGCAGCCAGCAGATGATAGGTAGCGTTCAAAAAACAAACCAGTTCTTGGACAGAGCCACATGGACTATGGCAGGTGCTATTGTAGTGCTTACCTTTTTGTCTTCTATGACTCTGAAAAACAATGCCGCTTCATCTTATGATGAATTGGACGGAGCAGCTGCCACTGAAATGACAGTACCTGCTGTACCAGCAGCCACAGAGCCTTCTGCACCTTCTGCACCTGCACAAGATACTCCTGCTGAGTAATACCCAAAATGAAAATTTTAAAAAGGCTGTGATTTCACAGCCTTTTTTTATTGTATAAAAAAGTAAATGACTAATTTTGAGGACGAAAGAAAAAATATGATATTTTTTAAAAAAGTTGTAACCTTTTGATTCGTTTTATAGTCTAATGTAATGAAGCCGTAAGGACAGAACGGCAAAAAAGAAAGAAAAACAAAAAAAATAAAGATATGGAAACAGATGAATTAGCCGGAATAGTGGCAGTAGCTGGGTTCTTTGCCTTTGTCATAGTGCTGTTGGTGGTGGTATTTTTCATAGTGAAAAAAATACTCAATGACCGCCATAAAGAGCGTTTAGCAATGATAGAAAGAGGATTTATCATGTCTAAACAGACATCACATACATCCTCAGTACCAAATGACATGCCACAAGATGTTCCATCAGGTATTCACGCCGAAGAGCCACACGTGCCACCAGTACACCCTGTTTATCGCCCTACTAAGCCAAAAGCAGAAGACTCTACCGTAAAATGGATGTTTATCTTGGCAGGAGTAGCGGGTGGACTACTTATATCGTCTATTGTAACGGATATTTTATACCGCTACACATTGTTAGACACAGACGGCATAGGCTTTTCAATAGTGGTGGTGTGCGCCTGCCTTTCTCTTTACATCTACTACCGTAGAAAGAGCAAAAAAGAGATAAAACAGTATCACAGGGAGCTGGAACAACAGACAAATTTCTCTGAGAAAAAAGAAGAATACACCGAAGAATAGACTTTGGAAATGGACGAACAACTCCTGATAAAAAACGTATTGAACGGTGATACCCGTTGTTTTGCCCCTCTGGTGGACAAATACAAGGATATGGTATTTGCGGTGGTAATGCGTATGGTCAAAAACCGCGAGGATGCGGAAGATTTGACTCAGGAAGTATTTGTCAAAGCGTATATGAATCTTTCAAAATTCAAGAATGATTCAAAATTTTCCACTTGGCTGTTCAGAATAGCATTCAACGAAGCATCTACCGTGTATAATTCGGCATCGTTGGACACCACACCAGTGGAGGATTGGATGGATTTTTCGGAAACGGTGGACGCTCCAATGGTGGGACAGTTAGAAGGGATGAAATCCCAAGAGAGATTGCATTATATCCAAAAGGCAATGAATAAAATGGATGGACGTGATGCAACTATTTTGACACTTTTTTACTTAAATGAACATACAGTGGCGGAAATTTCCGATATTTGCAGTATGAGTGAGTCCAATGTTAAGACGACTCTCTCCCGTGCCCGTGTAAAAATGGGACATATACTTGTGAGCATGCTGGGAAAAGAAGCTGCTAAAAACTTGATATAGCCATGAATAAAGTAAATGAAACTTTTGACAATATAATGCGTGGAGCATTTGCAGGTATAGGGACATCGCAGTCTTTTACCCGCCGTCTTATGATACGCATAGAAAAAGAAAAAGAAATGGCAAGGGTGGCTAAGGTAGCCCGTATAAGTAACCGAATAGCTTTCTGTGTGCTTATAGCTGCATTGGTAGCGCTGATGATAGCACTTACCATAGTGTCAAATATGGATGTAAATCCTAATGTTTTCCAAAATATAAAAGACAGTATTTCAGAATTTTTTGCATCTTCGTACCAGACATCTCAGTGGCAAGCGTACCCACCGATGTTTATATTCAAAGTGGTATCGGTAGTGCTGGCAATAGTTGCGGTGCTGTCATTGGACAAAGTTTTGAAAAAAGAATTTTCTCGCAATAAGTAAATTGAATTTTAAGAACAGAAAAAGCCTCGGATATTTTCCGAGGCTTTTTTTATTATCTGTGGTGATAAGGTAATCCGGCTATGATGCTATGTCCGCGGTATAGTTGCTCTATGAAAAAAAGACGAATCATCTGGTGAGAAAAAGTCATTTTAGATAGCCCAATCTTGCCATTTGCGCGGGAATACACGTCCGATGAAAAACCATACGGACCTCCTATTATAAAAACGAGACGTTTTATACCGCTGTTCATGTTTTTTTGCAAGTAAAGGGCAAATTCTTCCGATGTATATTCTTTTCCCCTTTCATCTAAAAGAATGACAGTGTCCGAAGGAGTGGTTTGTCCTAAAATCAATCCCCCTTCGCGCTCTTTTTGTTCTACTTCGGAAAGACTTTTGGCATTTTTTACATCTGGAATGATACATAGCTCAAAATCTGCCATACGCGATAGACGTTTTATGTATTCGTTGTACAGGGACTCTATCTCTTTACTGTCTGTTTTGCCAACGGCTATGAGTTTTATCTTCATGGTCTTAGCTATCCAAATTGTATTGTTTTATCTTGCGGTATAGCGTGCGTTCGGAAATACCGAGCTCACGTGTCGCATCTTTTCTGCGCCCTTTGTATTTTTCCAGAGCCATGCGTATCATCTGTATCTCGTTCTTTTCAAGTTGTAAAAGTGGCGCCATAGCATCCTCATCATGGGAAATGTCTATGATTTTTCTATTAGAAGAGTCCAGACTAAAAGGTATGTCGGTGGTGCGCTCATCTTCGTTTTCCATGGGTTGAAAAGGCGGAAGAGCAGGGGTAGGATGCGTGTCTATGATGTTGGAGTGAGATGCAAAGTTTTGATGATTTGAATTTTCCAGAATTGAAGCCACAACGCGTTTGAGGTCTGATACTTCGCTACGCAAATCAAGTAGCTGACGGCTAAGGCTTTCCACATCTTGACTGGGAGCTTCATGATGAATGGTGGAAGGAAGGTTTTCTCCAAATGAAGCTTTTGGTAGGTAGGTCATAATACCAGAGGCATCCACGTATTTATTGGACTCCATGATGGATATTTGCTCGGTAAAATTGCGTAGTTGGCGGATGTTTCCAGGCCAAGGGAAAGTTTTTATGGTATCCACTGCGTCATCTGAAAGACGTACCGGAGGCATATTATACCGCTGTGCAAAATCCGATGCAAATTTTCTGAAAAGCAGGTGTATGTCCTCTTTTCTACCACGAAGAGGAGGGAGATTTATTTCAACAGTGTTGAGACGGTAATAGAGGTCTTCACGAAAATTACCCTCATGTATGGCTCGCAGAAGGTCTCTGTTGGTAGCTGCTACCACGCGAACATCGGTCTTTTGGGTGGTGGAAGAGCCTACTTTCATAAATTCTCCCGTTTCCAGCACTCGCAAAAGACGTACCTGCGTCATAAGAGGTAGTTCGCCTACTTCATCTAAGAAAATAGTGCCTCCGTCTGCTACCTCAAAATAACCTTTGCGTACTCCGGCAGCTCCGGTAAAGGCTCCTTTTTCATGACCGAAGAGTTCACTTTCTATCGTTCCTTCAGGTATGGCACCACAGTTTACGGCTATGTATGGTTTATGTTTTCGGTATGATAGGGAGTGAATGATGCGTGGTATGTTTTCTTTTCCTACTCCGCTCTCTCCGCTTACCAAGACGGATATGTCTGTGGGTGCTACTATGGTGGCTTTTTCTATTGCGCGGTCCAATAGACTGTTAGTGCCTATGATGCCAAAGCGTTGTTTTATTTCCTGTATATTTATAGTCTGTGTGCTCTGCATGATATAAATGAAAAGGGTTAATCGGTACACAAAGATACGGATTAACCCTTATACTTGCATGACAAAATGTCATGTTTTTATTCTTTTCTATAAAGATATGCAGTAATCCAATACGTCAAGGTGTTCTTGATGTGTTTTTAGCTTGTTTTTCTTTTCTTTTATAAAGTTTTTGATGTCTTTCTCATGCTTAGGAAAAGCATTGCAGATGTCTTTAAGAGATGTAAATGGAGTGTATTTCCCGTTGCGATACCAGAAATATTTGTTGTCTACTTGTACTTTGTAGTCTTCTGGCATTTCAAGTTTGTTTGCTACAACACCTATTTCAGCCAATGAAAGAGCGGATGATACCTGTGAAGTGGTGCCGTAAAGAGTAGGCTTGCCAGCAGGGATTAGTTTGCCGTAGTATTGGTAGTAGAGCCCGTCTTCACCTTCGCGGATAACCTGATAGAAAACATCATTTTCTGGGATAAATATTGTTCCAGAGATGTTTACATGGCTTATTTTGCTTTGGTTAGAGACCTCTATAACGCCTTGATTGGAAAGAAAAAGCATTTTTCCTGTTATAAGGCTGTAATTAAGACTGGCATCAAGACGTTCACCAGAGTTGAAATATACTACTCCGTTGGTGAATTTGGGATATACCAAGTGTTTTGTGCTACCTTGTCCAAAAGCTGATATTGAAATGCAAATAACTGATATTAATGTTAAAAGTGCTTTTTTCATTTGTATTTATTATTTTTTGTGAAACAATGTTCAAATGTATGTAATATTTTCTGTAAAAGTATTAATATTTACTTAAAAATGTTTTCAGTGCTTTCAATGATAGAAAAAGGTTATACTTTTATAAAAAAATACGATGTTTAGGTGAATACATACGTCAAAATATACCGTATATTTGTAATGAAAGAAGCAGTAAAAACATTAAATAAATAATAACTATAAAAATACATTATCATGGAATTAAAAGGAAGTAAAACAGAAAAGAACTTATTAAAGTCTTTTGCAGGAGAATCACAAGCTCGTTCACGTTATAAATTTTTTGCATCAGCAGCCAAAAAAGAAGGATATGAACAGATAGCTGCCGTTTTTGAAGAGACAGCAGAACAAGAAAAAGAACACGCAAAACGTTTTTTCAAATTTTTGGAAGGCGGAATGGTAGAGATAACAGCATCTTTTCCAGCTGGAAAAATAGGTACTACCATGGAAAATCTAAAAGCAGCTGCTGAGGGTGAAAACGAAGAGTGGTCAGACCTTTACCCAGAATTTGCCAAAGTAGCAGACGAAGAAGGCTTTACCGCCATAGCAACAGCATGGAAAAAAATATCAGAAGTAGAGGCATTCCACGAACGTCGCTACCGCAAACTATTATCTCGTGTTGAAAG
>JAQUTH010000076.1 GCA_028709885.1 Flavobacteriales bacterium | reverse complement strand
GCCTATGGCACAGTCATATAAGGTCAAAACCTACCATACGAATGAGGATGCAAAGGTATAAATACTTACCACGTAAAACAAATAAAAAAACAAAATTCTTGCAAAATCGGATTTTATTAAGTAAAATTTGCCTCTACAAAGAATACAACAAATGTCTCAACACGGTCATACACATCACATATATCTGGACAACAGCGCCACAACAGCGCCATACACAGAAGTCATACTCTGCATGGGAGAACTCATGTGCGACACCTACGGCAACCCTTCATCATCTCATAGTGCAGGACGCGCCGCCAAAGTCAAAGTAGAAGAATCCCGCCGAAGCATATCGGAAATACTCAGATGCACACCATCGGAAGTGTTTTTTACATCGGGAGGGACAGAAAGTGATAACACCGTTCTGCGCTCAGCGGTAGAAATGGGAGTACGCCACATCATATCTTCGCCCACAGAACACCACGCCATAACCGCAACTCTTAAAGCCATAGAAGCCTCCAACGCTGTCAAACTACCACAAAACCGCGTCCGTGTAGATTATGTCAAAATAAACCAGTACGGCGATGTTGATATGGATGATTTGGAACACCTGCTGTGCCAGAGTAGCGAAAAGACTCTTGTGTCGCTCATGCACGGCAACAACGAAATAGGCAATATTTACGACATAAACGCCATCGGTTCTCTCTGCCATTCTCACGGAGCTCTTTACCACAGCGACGCTGTACAGACTATGGGGCATTTTTCTTTTGACCTGAAAAATATGGATGTGGACTTCCTTAGCGCATCGGCACACAAGTTCCACGGACCAAAAGGCATAGGGCTTCTTTACTGCAAGGCAGGGACTAACCTACCGTCATTTATCTTAGGAGGTATGCAGGAAAGGGGTATGCGCTCAGGCACAGAAAACGTCCCTGCTATTTCGGGCATGGCGTTGGCTATGCAGATAAACCAAAAACACCAAGATGAGGATTTAGTCAAAATACTTTCTTTGAAAAAAAGCCTCATAGATAGTCTTAGAGAGATAAAAGGTATTCGTTTTAACGGGCGATGCACACAAGAAGACAGTATGCCTACGCTGGTGAGCGTAACTCTTCCTATAAAAAAAGACTCAGGAATGACTCTTTTGGCATTGGATATGGCAGGGGTATGCGTTTCGGCAGGTAGTGCGTGCATGGCTGGTGCGTGGCAACCTTCTGGTGTTATAACTGCTCTGTACGGAGAAAATGACCCTATGAGCGACTGTCCTACTATCCGTTTTTCCATGTGTAAATACAATACCGAGGAAGAAATAGACACCGCCGTACAAGCTGTAAAAAATATTTTATAACATCATTCTGCTTTGGCTGCCTCTGCGCGGAAAAAAGCGTCCAGGCGGATGGCTTCGGCTTCTTTTCCCTCAAAAGTAGATGCTTGGACTGTTATATCAGCTAATGCTTCGCGTTCATTGTCTGACATTTGCGATGCAATGCGAGCCCTGACAGCAGAAGAATCTGTATGGTCTCTTTCCACTGTGCGCTGTATTCTCAGTTCTAATGGTATGCTTACCGTTACAGTAACATCACAACGACGGTCTCCTTTGCTTTCAAACAAAATGGCACTTTCCAGCACCACATAAGGCGCTTCGTTTTGGCACAGTCGCCAATGTTCAAAATCCATATACACTGCTGGATGCACTATGGCATTGAGTGCGGTGAGTAGTTTTTTGTCAAAAAAAATCTTCTCTGCTATGTATGTTCTATCCAACTGTCCACCTCGGTATGCTTCTGTTCCAAAGATGTCTTTGATGTTTTCTACCAGCATGTGGTCATCATTCATGAGTTCTTTTGCCCGCTGGTCTGCATAGTAAACGGCTGCTCCTTTTTTTTCCAACATAGTAGCAAAGGTGGTCTTTCCACTGCCTATGCCTCCGGTGAGTCCTACGGTGTATTTCATGATAGAGAGTTTTATCTGAGTAAATAGTAAACTTTTTCAGGTATTATGGTGGCACTACCCACAAAAGCAGGTTGGTCTTTCAGGGTGAGGTATATCACATTGGATGTGTGAGACATGGCAGACATATCGGCTACCACTCTAAAATCTCTATCATCCACCCTGCCATAATTCTGCATTGCCACATGATAACGCACCTTTACGTGAGAAGGGATGAACTTCACTTTCTTACCATATGGTACGTTTATAGCATGGATAGGTAGTTTTACCTCCTCTTCGGTGTATGGCTGAGAAGTAAAAGACACCACCACTTTTTCAGGAACAAACCTCACTCTTTTTGCACCCGATGGCACTGGTAAGGTAACTGTATCTGATATTTCGCCTGCTACATCTTTATATGTGAGCTCTGGCAATGTTACTTCCGTTATAGCGTTTATTTGCGAAGCCACTCCACTGACCCGCACCACAGAAGGGCTGACCATTGGCTGAGCAAATGTCTGGTAACCGGCTTTGGCTTTTATATTAATCTTGGACACCCGTACAGGAACACTTTTTATAGTCTCATCGCCCATATTTAGAAAAATGGTATCGGATGATACGTTAGCCAATTCATCATTTTCTCTAAGAGCCATACTCAGCAGTGTTTGGTGTTTTTTAGGTATCCAATAATGGTATCCGCCAGATTTTTCCACCACCTCAGTAAGGTTCACTTCCACAGGCAATGCTCCTACAATGTAAGTCAAAAGGTTCATTCCGTTCATTCTAACAGACACATTAATATTTTTTTTAGACAAGTCTGATGACGTATAACCTGCTGGCAATGAGGTGTAAATAGGTGTTATGGTAGTTGTTATAAGTTGCCCGTTTTGGAGCTGTTGTAAAAACCATACACACAGCACCACAGCCGAAGATACCAGAATAACCATAACAGATCGGTTATATCTTATCTTTCTATGCCATATCCTAACCAATGCCTCGCGTATGGTGGCTGGGGTAGGGTCTTCTTGTGGTGTGTCTTGTGGTGTGTTCGTTTCCATGGTGCTAAGTTAAAAAATATATCCGTAGATGATAAAAATATTGTTCTTTAAAATGATTATTAAATAACATTGCATATATTTGTATAAAATAAAACATTTTGAAGTTTAACTATTAAAATATATGAAAATGGAACAAAATTCTATCCTTAAAAACGGACTTACTCTTGGCTGCATAATGTCAGTAGTATCTATTCTTTTGATTCTTTTATTCTTTCTTTTGGGTATAAGTACAACAAGCTGGATGTTAAGCGGTCTTTCATGGGTTATCATGATAGTCATTCTATTGTACGGAGTGGTCAAATACAGAAAAAGCATAGGTGGATACATGAAATTCTCAGACGGTTTCTTGTTAGTCCTTACAGCTGGTATATTGGCTACTGTGGTGGCTTACTTTTTCTCTCTGGTTTACGCCAACTACATCAATCCTTCTTTTGTAGATGAAGTAATGTCCACATCTATCTCAACAGTAGAAAAAATGGGCGTTGCTGTAACTGATGAAATGGAAGAGCAAATGCGCACTTCGGTAGAACAGACTGCTGTTTTCTCTATCAAGAACTTCGGTATGAGTATCCTCGGCGGAGCAATAGGCTATGCCATACTTGGAGCTACTCTCGGTGGCATTTTCTCAAAGAAAAACCCTAATATAGTAGAAGAATAATATAACGGATACATTATGTCTATTTCAAAATACGCTTTCGGAGCGGGAATGCTCTCTGGGGCGGTGTTGGCTGTTATAACACTGGGAGGAAAAATACCAAGTCTCGCTTCTGTTATATGGGCTATACGTCTTATAGCACTGGTGGCACTTACTATGTATTTTGTCCGCACATACCGCGACAAATACCATGGAGGTTACATAAACGGTGCCGAAGTCTTTTCCCTTACATTTCAAATATTCCTATACATAGGAATAGTAGCTGGATTGTATTCCCTTATAACCATGACAATAATGCCATCAGACCAATTTGAAACAGCTATCCAAATAACACAGGAGAGCTATTCAGATGCGGGAGTTGATATCTCAGGGGTAGATTTTGAGAAAGTAATGAAACTCATCCCGTATTTTACAGCATTTTTCATGCTTTTGGGGCACATAATAATAGGGCTTATCTTTGGAGCTATATATTCATCGTCATTTAGACGTGAAAAACCAAACGAAACACCTTTTGAGTAAAAGATAAAAATATGTTGGATATTTCGGTAGTAATACCTCTGTACAATGAAGAAGAATCGTTACCTGAACTGAACGATTGGTTAGCGCGCGTGCTTAATGGCATGGGACACTCATATGAAGTTATATACGTGGATGACGGCTCTACCGATACCTCATGGATGGTAATAGAAAGTCTTATAGAAGCTGACGTAGCTCACGTTAAAGGCATAAAACTACGTGGCAACCAAGGAAAATCACAAGCTCTCAGAGCTGGTTTTCACGATACCTGCGGTAGGGTTGTTTTTACCATGGATGCAGACCTTCAAGATAGCCCCGACGAGCTCCCTGTAATGTACAGTATGATAACAGACCAAGGGTATGATTTGGTATCGGGTTGGAAACAAAAACGTTACGACCCATTATCAAAGACCATTCCTACCAAACTTTTCAATTACGTTGCCCGCAAAGCATCAGGCCTTACTCTGCATGATTTTAACTGTGGACTCAAAGCCTACCGCTGCGAAGTAGTCAAGGCGATAGACATCTACGGAGAAATGCACCGATACGTGCCTATGCTGGCTCAGCAAGCTGGTTTTAGAAAAATTGGTGAAAAAGTGGTACACCACCGCGCTCGTAAATACGGACATTCCAAATTTGGTATAGAACGCTTTTTCAACGGAATGTTGGACATGATATCCATAGTGGTACTGCGTCGTTTTGGACGTTCACCTATGCACTTTTTTGGCACATTGGGCTTTTTCATGTTTGTGATAGGCTTTTTCAGTGCAGCGTACATAGGAATTAACAAACTGTACATGCTATACCAAGGATACAAAACCATTCTTGTAACTGACAATCCGTGGTTTTACATCATGCTCACCATGATGCTGTTAGGTGTACAGTTCTTTATGGCTGGTTTTATAGGCGAAATGATAGTCAAAAACCGCCAGAGAGTACCTGATTACTATTTGGAAAAAGAAAAAAATATTAATAATAACTGAACTAATACTATGATGGACATCAAAGAATTATCCATGCAGAAAGCCCAAAAGTGGCTATCTGACAAGTACGATAAAGCTACTCGCGATGCGGTGGCAGACATGATTAAAAATAATCCCGATGAAGTGGTAGAGTCTTTTTACAAAGACCTTGAATTTGGTACAGGAGGTATGCGTGGTATCATGGGCATAGGCACCAACCGCATGAACAAATACACCATAGGTGCTGCCACACAAGGACTTGCAGACTACCTGAAAGAACAGTTCCCATCAGAGCCTATTTCAGTAGTTATAGGATGCGACGTTCGCCACAATTCAGCTGAGTTTTCACGTCTTTGTGCTGAAATACTCTCTGCCAACGGCATAAAAGCGTATCTATTTGACTCTTTCCGCCCTACACCTGAAATATCATTTGCTATACGATATTTAGGCAGTAAGAGCGGTATCATCATCACAGCCAGCCACAACCCTCCTAAATACAACGGATACAAAGCATACTGGGAAGACGGTTCTCAGGTAGTGCCGCCTCATGACGGAGGAATAATAGACAAAGTGGTAAAAGTAGCTCCTGACGACATCAAATTTACTCCAAACGAAAGTTTGATAGAGATAATAGGTGAAAAAGTAGATGCTGCCTTTGTAGATGCAGCTGTTAAAAACGGCAGCGTGGACACCACAGGACGCGATGATTTCAAACTGGTGTATACGCCTATCCATGGTACTTCTTTCAAAGCGATGATACCTGCATTGGCAAAAGCTGGATTTAAGAATGTCATCACCGTACCTGAGCAGATGATACCTTCGGGCGATTTCCCTACCGTCAAATCTCCTAACCCTGAAAACCCTGAGGCTCTTGCCATGGCTACAAAACTTGCCAATGAAACAGGAGCTGATATGTTAGTAGGTACAGACCCAGACGCAGACCGCATAGGTATCGCTGTACGCAATCTCAAAGGCGAAATGCAACTTCTTAACGGCAACGAGACCAACACAGTCCTTATAGATTACCTACTAAAACGTTGGAAAAAAGCAGGCAAACTAAACGGCAAACAGTTCATCGGTTCTACCATAGTTACTTCTGACATTTTCTTCAAAATAGCAGAACTTTACGGAGTAAAATGCAAAGCAGGTCTTACTGGTTTCAAATGGATAGCAGATATGATACGCCGCGCTGAGGGCAAAGAAGAATTTGTAGGCGGAGGCGAGGAAAGTTTTGGCTTTTTGGTAGGAGATTTTGTCCGCGACAAAGACTCCATAACCACTACCGTTCTTGCCAGCGAAATAGCAGCAGTAGCCAAAGCAAATGGTTCTTCTTTCTTCCGTGAACTTCTAAAAATATACCAGAAGACAGGAATGTACCGCGAAGGCTTGGTCAACATAGTACGCGAGGGGCTTTCAGGAGCACAGGAAATAAAAGCAATGATGGATTCTCTTCGTGCCAACCCTATTAAAACCATAGACGGTTCACCAGTAGTTAAGATAAATGACTATAAGACTTCCGTTTCCAAAGACATGACAACAGGCAAAGAAACAGCCATAGACATACCAAAATCGGACGTTCTTATCTACTACACCGCTGACGGCACAAAAGTAGCTGCCCGTCCTTCTGGTACAGAACCTAAGATAAAATTCTATTTCAGTGTTAACACTCCATTTGCAGGAGCTGAACATTATGATGCCACTGTCAAGGCTCTGGATGAAAAACTTGCCAGAATAGCCAAAGACATGAAACTATCATAAAATAGACACTCTTTTCACATTGCATCTCAGAGAAATGTTATGTGAAATTTTTTACGCAAGTTTAGTAGTTTTTGCATATAATATATATATGTAATAAACTCTAATCTTGCGTTTTTTTATCTCTGACATAATACAAAACAATTTTTTCACATTATAATACAACAAACAATTATGATTAACATTTTAAAAAAGAAAATCAAAAAAAGTACCTCAAATGGCGAATTAGCCATGTGGTATATGACTACGTTACCACTGATAGTAACGAAATAGATGTTGAGTATATTCAAGCCGCAGAGTATCTCAAAAAAAAGAATCATTATATGTTTTTCCCTATGGAAGAGATGCAAGAGGTGATATCTAAATTAGAAAAAACACCAATAGAAATCATCAAATGTCCAATAACAGGGCTGCCATATATTATTCATCAGGGCAAAAAACTGTTTTTTCCAATGACAATGCCAAAGAGAAAAATTCTCAGTAGCTATAAAGCATTGGTGGCAGAACAAGACATTCACTCACCTCACAGATACACCACTGATACTTTTCAAGTAAAAGAAGGAAGTATACTTATAGACGTAGGTGCTGCCGAAGGCATATTTGCATTGGAAAATGTAGAAAAATGTTCCCATATCATCCTATTTGAATATGTGGATAAATGGATAGACGCTCTCAATGCCACCTTTGCTCCATGGAAAAACAAGATATCCATCATTGAAAAATACGTATCAAACACTTATGGAACAGACCAAATACAGCTTGATAACATCATCTCTTGGAGTAAAAACACTCCTATATTTGTAAAAATGGACATAGAAGGAGCCGAAGAGAAAGCTCTTTTAGGAGCAAGCGAATTCTTAGAATCTTCGGATGATATACGTCTTTCTGTATGTTGCTATCACAGACACAATGACCAAAAAATACTCACCGAAATATTGGAGAGAAATGGTTATAATACCTGCCCCTCCAAAGGATTAATGTTAGTGGGATGTGATTTTGGCAATGCCAAACCTCCATATCTAAGAAAAGGGATTATTTATGCTCATAAAAACGCTTTTTAATATCTTTTCTCCCAAAAAGCCGCCTCTTACGAGGCGGCTTTTTTATCTATCATCACGGTACAGGGTCATAGCCACTGCCACCCCACGGATTACACCTAAGGATACGCCACACAGTCAGGTAAAGACCTTTTATCAGTCCGTGTTTTTCCAACGCTTCTATGGCATAAGTACTGCACGTAGGGGTAAAACGGCAACTGTTTCCTATGTAGGGAGACAACACTATTTTGTACAGTTTTATGAGCCATATAAACGGCGTAATCAGTATTTTCCTCACTTTTCTATGCTGTAAGTAGTACCGTCTTTGGTGTCTTTTAGTACCACGCCTATCTGAGCCAAACGGTCTCTTATTTGGTCTGAAAGAGCCCAGTTTTTAGCCTCACGCGCTTCTTTCCTCTCTTGGATAAACACACCTACCAAAGCATCCACTACGGATGTATCCTGCGTTTTTTCCACGTTTTGAATACCTAAGACATCATATACAAATGCTTCCATTGTGTTTTTCAGGACTGATAAATCATCAGAAGAAATAGTGCTTTTGCCGTCGTATATTTTATTTACCTCGCTTACAGCGTTGAATATTTCGGCTATGAGGATAGGGGTGTTGAAATCATCGTTCATGGCATCGTAGCAGGCTTTTTTCCATGCTGTAACATCAAAACTTCCCTTACCATTAGCTGGCAAAGATGAGAGTTTTTCCATAGCATCCATTAGACGGAAATAACCTTTTTCGGCAGCTTCCAACGCATCGGATGAAAAATCCAACACTGAACGGTAATGTGCTTGCATAGCAAAAAAACGCACCACCGCTGGGGCAAATGCCTTTTTTAGTATATCGTTTTCTCCTGAGAAAAGTTGCTGAGGGTTTAGAATGTTGCCTGTGGATTTGCTCATGCGACGTCCATTGAGCGTGAGCATATTGGCATGTATCCAGTAACGCGCACCACGGCTGTGGTTATGCACTTGGTTCTGAGCTATCTCACATTCATGGTGTGGAAATTTGAGGTCCATACCACCTCCGTGTATGTCAAAAGTCTCTCCTAAGTATTTGGTACTCATAGCAGAACATTCCAAATGCCACCCCGGGAAACCCTCGCTCCATGGTGAAGGCCAGTGCATTATATGCATAGCAGAAGCCTTTTTCCACAGCGCAAAGTCTCGTGGAGAATGTTTCTCACTCTGTCCGTCCAGCG
>JAQUTH010000002.1 GCA_028709885.1 Flavobacteriales bacterium | reverse complement strand
AATAGAGTCATTCAAACCTGTAAGTATTTCGTTTATTAATAATTATAATATTGATTTTAGTGAGTATTTCGATGATGTTGTTAGAGTTACTGTTCCTTATAATGGTGAAATCGAAACAATTAAACTAAAAGTTGATAAAAAGCGATATAATTACATTGCTTCAAAACCGCTTCATCAAACTCAAAAGGTAAAAGAGCGAGGCGGCGATTATGTTGTTATAGAATTAAAAGTAATTCCTAATTACGAATTTGAAACATTGTTGTTAGGATTTGCCGACAGTATAGAGATACTTGAACCAACCACACTAAAGCAGACAATTTCAGAACGTGCAAAAAAGATTTTTAGTAAAAATACTGAATGTGTAGATGTAGTGCACAGCAGTATGTGATCTTTGCATAAAAATAAAACTAAATAATAATGGAAACAGGAATAATTAAAAGCTACAACGCAACAGCAGGATATGGCTATATACAGCCAAATGACGGAACTGTGGATGTTTATTTTCATATAACTGCCACTG
Organism: Flavobacteriales bacterium; assembly: GCA_028709885.1. Lineage (GTDB taxonomy): Bacteria > Bacteroidota > Bacteroidia > Flavobacteriales > UBA1820 > Merdimorpha. Next base: position 42,921 of record JAQUTH010000002.1, on the reverse strand, counting down.
AAAATGAGATCAGAGTTTTATTACAAAACTATAAATATAAAAACGAGCCTGTTGTTTATACGAAAATACCATCTGTACGAAAAGAAGGAGAATTCCAAGCAAAAAGTTTAAATCTAGATTTAAACAAAAGAAAAGTTGGAAATATTGAGATAGGAGAGGGGAAATACTCTACTATATATTTTATTGTTGATTTCTTTTCTAAGGAAAAATATTTTTTACATCACTCAAATATTAGAAGAGAAATGAACAATGACCGTTTTATTGGATTTGACGAAGGTGAGCCTGTTGTGTTTTCTCCTTCATCAAATGAAAAAGGTTTAACAGCTGAAGATGTAGTATTTATTGATAAGAAGCAGTTCATAGAGAGTTTTGCTGAGTTTACAGATTACAATCTCGATTTATTAGATTTAGCTGATAATATTTGTGAAAAAGAAGATTGGGACTTCATAGAAAAGAAGTTAAATGGGATTCCTATATTGAGAAGTTATATGAATCAAACTTGTAAACAGCTAGTAAAACAAGGCAGAATAATAGAGGCTAAATCTTCTTACGGAGAGGTGTTTAGTTATTATAATACAGGATTAGTTGATGCATACCAAAATGAGATATATGCTTTTTTTCAAAAAAATACGAAGTTTAGCGATAATCAACCTTGGGGAATAAACACTCCAAAATGGTTCTTTAAAGAATTCAATACAGATCAGTCTGTTTATTTTAAATACTTCAGCATACCAGCGCCTATGGCAACATATTTTGAAGAAACTGAAGTCGAAAAATTAGTATTTAATACAACTTTGTCAATCATTCCAAGTTGGGAACATCTTCTTAAACGTAAACATCGGATTGATTCTATAGAAGTGCAAAAGATGACAGAGCAAGAGTTCCGAGATACAATTGAGGATTCTATAACAATGGCTAAAAAACGAATAAAAAGAAATTACAAAACTGCTATCCCTCATTATTATGATGGAGATATACAGTTTTTAGTTCCTTTATGCCAACGACAAAACAGAGGAAAGGCAATCGCTGCAATGGTAATAGAGAAAGAGGAGCAAATTTACACTGTAAGTACGATATTAACTTTAGATCAAGCATATAACAATGCTCGTTTATTAGCAAAACCTGACAGAGAGTGGTTAAATCCATAACAGTGCAGTTATAATGCACAATAAATGATTAACTTTGTAGAAGAAATAAAACATATAAATATAATGACAGCAGAGAGATTGCAAAAGCAGACATCAGCCAATATACAAGAGAAAGCTAACTTAATTTGGGCTATTGCCGACAAATTGGTAGGACTTTACAAACCGCACGAATATGGGAAGGTCATCCTTCCTATGTGCGTTATTAAGCGTTTTGAAGATACACTTGCCTCGACAAAAGAGGCTGTAATCGCAAAAAACAAGGAGCTTGACCAAAGGGGCATTGCAGTAAAGAAAGGCTTTTTAGAGACAACAGCAGGGCAGAAATTTTATAATACAAGCCCATTTAATTTTGAGCTTCTTCTTGCTGATGCTGATAATATCAAAGATAACTTTGAGAGCTACTTGAGCCATTTCTCGGATAATGTTATTGACGTTATTTCACGTATGGATTTCTACAACGAGATCAAAAAGTTAGATGACGATAAGAGGCTTTATGTTGTAATCAAAGAGTTTTGTACCCAGAAAGCATACCTTGGTGCCGATGTTATCTCGGCTGTTGATATGGGATATATCTTTGAGGAGTTGGTGCGTAAGTTCTCTGAGTCGTATAACGACCAAGCGGGAGCGCACTTTACGGCTCGTGATATTATCTACCTGATGGGCGAGTTGCTTATAGGCGACACAGAGCAGGAGTTGCGTGACGAGGGTATTGTAGCCTCTATTTACGATATGGCTATGGGAACGAGTCAGATGTTGGCTTGTTTGGAGGAGCGTTTTTTGGAGATTGACCCCGAAGCCGAGATCACTTGCTTTGGGCAGGAGCTGAACCCTCAAACATTTGGTATTGCCAAGGCGGATATGTTGATAAAGGGCGGTAACGCTGACAATATGCGTCAAGGCGACACTTTGGGCAATGACCAGTTTAAGGATTATCATTTTGATTATATCATCTCTAACCCTCCGTTTGGTATTGATTGGGAGGCATCGGAAAAGGCAGTAAAAGATGAGTGCGATTTTGGTGAGGCAGGTCGTTTTGCTCCGGGTCTGCCATCTAAAGGCGATGGGCAGATGTTGTTTATGCTCAACGGTGTAGCCAAGCTCAAGGATGATGGGCGAATGGCAATTATTCAGAACGGTTCGCCACTCTTTAAGGGCGATGCAGGTTCGGGCGAGAGCAACATTCGGGGGTATTTGTTGGAGAAAGATTGGTTGGAGGCTATTATCCAGTTACCAAACGATCTGTTTTATAACACTGGTATTGCGACTTATGTTTGGGTCGTTTGCAAAAACAAATCAGAGGAGCGAGCAGGAAAAGTTCAGCTGATTGATGCAAGTAAATGTTTTGAGAAGTTGCGTAAACCACTTGGCAATAAGCGTGTAGAGATTACCTCTTCGTGTCGTGATTTGATAATGGAGGCTTATCGAAATTTTAGTGATTGGTCGTACACTTCGGAGAGTAACTCTGAACTCAAGGTCGAAAGCAAGATAAAGGATTGTGAAGATTTTAAATTTACAAAGGTCTTTATCAATCGTCCATTGCGTTTGAAGTATGTTGATTTGGCTATGCCCGAAGATACAGAAAAGCTCAAAAAAGAGGAGCTTACACTGCTTAAAAACGTTATTGCACTGTATCAGAAACAATTCAAAGACACAACCGTCAATGATTTGGAGTTTTTCGAGGCACTCAAATCGGCAGATATAAAGATAACTGCGGCTCAGGTAAAAAAGGTGCGCCAGTTGTTGGGAGTAAAGGATGCTGAATGCCCCGAGGTTTATAACAATCCATACAAACCAAAGCAGGACGATTGGGCTTGGGATAGCGATTTGGCAGATACCGAGTCTATACCTTGGAAAGAGGATATAGAGCAGTATTTAGAGGAGAATGTACGCCCTTATGCGCCAGACTTTTATGTTGACGAGGATAAAAATCGTATAGGGTACGAAATACCCCTCACACGAGAGTTCTATAAATATGTGCCATTGGAGGCGAGTTCGGCTATCTTCGACCGTTTGAAAAAGTTAGAGGAACAGGAGGCAAAATTGATGACTAAAATTTTGGGTTAGCGATGAGTAGCGGAAATAAAATATCGATTCGTTTTTTTGACGACCGAGAAGTGCGTGCCGTATGGGACGAGAAGCATTCTAAGTGGTGGTTTTCGGTTCTCGACATTGTGGGTGTGCTCAATGCTCAGGACGACTACACCAAGAACCGTAACTATTGGAAGTACCTCAAAACGAAACTTAAAAAGGAGGGCAACGAGTTGGTTAGTGCCACTAACCAACTGAAATTAATGGCAGCAGACGGCAAACGCTACACGACCGATATGCTTGATAATGATGGTGTAATTTCTCTTGCGGCTTGTTTTCCCAACACTAAGGCATCACGTTTTGTGGCGTGGTTTACCAATAGCGATGAGACTATCGATGGGCGGAGCAAATCAAAGGCTTATGCCCTTTTCGAGAGCAGCTTGATAGATAACATCGAAATTGGAACGGTCAAGGGATTACAGCAGATACACGCCTATCTATTTGGGGGGCTTTACGACTTTGCAGGACAGATACGCACGGTCAATATTGCCAAGGGGGGCTTTCAGTTTGCAATGGCGCAGTACCTATCCACTACTTTAGAGAGCATTGAGCGTATGGCGGAAGATAGTTTCGATGCTATTGTCGATAAGTATGTAGAGATGAACATCGCTCACCCGTTCCGTGAGGGCAATGGGCGCACCACTCGCATTTGGCTCGATTTGATGCTGAAACGAAGTTTGCGTTTGTGTGTCGATTGGAGTCTTATCAACAAAAAGGCCTATCTCGATGCAATGACACGTAGTGTTACAGATGCTACCCCTATCCGAACTTTGTTGCAGTCGGCACTTACCGACAAAATAGCCGACCGAGAGACCTTTATGAAAGGGGTGGATTATTCTTACTATTACGAACAAGAGGATTAAAATGAAAAGATACAAAGAATATAAAGATAGTGGAATTGCTTGGATTGGCGAGATTCCAAAGGGCTGGGAGGTTAAGCCATTAAGCGTTTGTTTCACGGAAAATAAACAATCAAATACTGATTACTCTTCCGACATAGCTTTACAGTATAAATTTGGAGAAATAATTAGAAAGCCGATTACTCTCAGCGAACGTACACCTGAAGAAATAGACCTTCTAAAGAAATATACATTAGTAAAGCCTAATGACATAATGATAAATGGGTTGAATTTGAATTATGACTTCAAAACACAAAGAGTTGCAAAAGTAAAAGAGAATGGTATAATTACATCGGCTTATATATCTATACGTTGCAGAGATAATGTAAGTGCAACATATTATAATTATTTTTTGAAAAGTATAGATAATCAAAAGATACTTAATGGTATGGGGGTTGGTATAAGACTTACATTAGGTTTTTCGGAGTTAAAGTCAATGTTGACACCTATTCCACCTTTATTAGAGCAGGAGGCGATTGCGGAGTATTTGGATAGGAAGTGTGGAGAGGTTGATGAGTTGGTTGGGTTGCAAGAGCAGATGATTGCAGAGCTACAAGCCTACAAACAGTCGGTTATCACCGAAACCGTTACCCGTGGACTCGACCCCAACGCACCCCTAAAAGAGAGCGGCATCGAATGGATCGGTCAAATCCCTGAACATTGGGAATGTAAAAGGATAAAATACTGTATTAACAACTCTTTTGCAGGAGTATGGGGTGAAGATGCTAAAGGGGATGACAATGATGTTAGATGTTATAGAGTTGCTGACTTTGACTATAATACATTGGGAATTTCTAATAATAATCCAACAAATAGAAATATTGAAAAGGGCGTTTACATTAAGCGAAGTGTAAATTATGATGATATACTATTAGAAAAATCTGGTGGTGGTGAAAAAACACCGGTTGGAAGAGCTGTATATGTAGATATTAAAGATATTGCCATTTGTTCTAATTTTGTACATTGCATAAAGGTAAATGAGAATATGAACAGTAAATTTCTTGTATATTCTTTTTGTAATATGTATAATAGAAAAGTTAATGTGCTGTTTTTCAATCAGACAACAGGGATTCAAAATTTAGACGTTGCTGAATATTTAAATAACTGCATCTCTGTACCGCCATTTGCAGAGCAACAACAAATAGCCGATCACCTCGACAAGAAGTGTGTAGAGATTGATGAGCTGATCCAGATTAAACGACAGAAGATAGAGCAACTAAAAGAGTATAAAAAATCCCTCATCTTTGAGTGTGTAACAGGTAAACGACAGATAATATAACCCCACCGATATGGATACAACTGACCTTAGAGAGAAAAACTTTGAAGCCGACATAGAACGCTACCTAATAGAAGAGGGTGGCTACACAAAAGGCTCACAAGAGACATACGACCGTGAACGTGCCATTGATATGCCAACAATGGTGCAGTTCATTGAGGCTACCCAAGAGAAAGCGTGGAGGCGATATGTAGGAAAGTATGGAGCAAGAGCAGAAGCTCAACTATACCGCACATTTCAAGATGACGTGGCTCGCTATGGGCTTATATATGTGCTTAGAAAAGGTATCGTAGACAACGGTATGGCAATCAAATTCTGTTACTTTGCTCCTGCTTCGGAGTTGAACTCAGAGCTAGTGGCAAAATACAACGCTAATATACTTACCACTACTCGTCAGTTTGCATACTCGACACAAAACCGAAATACAATAGATATGGTGCTGTCGCTCAACGGCATTCCTATTGTTGCACTTGAACTAAAAAACCAAATCACAGGGCAAAACATTGAGAACTCAAAACGACAATGGAAAGAGGATCGAGACCCCAAAGAGCTTCTGTTTCACTTCAATAGCCGTATTTTAGCCTATTTTGGTGTAGACCTATATGAAGCTGCAATGGCTACCGAACTCAGAAGAGAAAAGACATTTTTCATGCCTTTCAATCAAGGTTCGGCAGGTGCAGGTAACGTGGGCGGAGCTGGTAACCCTGCCAGAGAGGATGGCAAATATATCACATCGTATCTGTGGGAGGAAGTGTTGAGACGTGATACGCTACTCTCTATCCTTCAACGCTACATCTCTCTACAAACCGAAGAGAAACTATCAATCATTGTAGATAAACACGGGCGAGAGAAAGAGAAAAAAGAGACAACCACCAAAATAATATTTCCACGTTACCACCAATTAGATGTGGTCGAAAAATTGGTTGCAGACACCTCCACAAATGGCGCAGGGACTAACTATCTGGTGCAACACTCGGCAGGGTCAGGCAAGTCAAACTCTATTGCGTGGCTCACATATCGACTTGCAGCCCTGCACAACACACTGCAACAAAATATTTTTAACACTGTCTTTGTTATCACCGATAGGCGTGTACTAAACAAACAGCTGCAAAACACGATCCTTGGATTTGACCATATAGACGGGCAAATCGAGGTGATAAAAGATGACACCCCATCATCAACCCTGCGTGATATTATCAACAATGACAATGCACGTATAGTTATATGTACGCTGCATCGTTTCCCAATAATCTACGATAAGCTAACAAGCCGTAGTGGTAAACGATACGCCATAATTGTAGACGAGGCGCACTCATCGCAATCGGGTAAAAGTGCCGAAAAACTAAAAGCTGCTCTTGCCGATACAGATGAAGCTCTGAGGGAACTTGCTCTGCTTGAAGAGAAAGAGGAGGAGCAATTAGAGGAAATGCGTGATAAGCTAATGGAAGATTTGCTCTCGCAAGGACAACACGCCAATCTGTCGTTCTATGCCTTTACTGCAACGCCAAAGCCTAAAACTCTGCAAACATTTGGTTTGCTCATCGAAAAAGGGGCAACGCCCGACAAAGATAAATACGCAGCATACCATAACTACTCAATGTTACAAGCTATTGAGGAGGGTTTTATTATGGATGTATTGCGCTATTACACAACATACGAAACCTCATACGAAATTGCGAAAAAAGCCGAAGACAATCCAGAGTATGAAGAGAGCCCGGCTACACGTGCTATAAAGGCTTTTCACGATAACCACCAACACGTAATAGAGCAAAAAACCGCTATTATTGTTGAAAAATTTAGAGATGTTACGCTCAACTGTATGGACGGCAAGGCAAAAGCGATGGTCGTTTGTTCGTCTCGTGCTCACGCAGTACGCTATTTTTTACAAATTAAGAAATATTGCGGGGAGAACAACATCACTGGAATAAACCCTATGGTGGCATTTTCCGGTACTGTTTCATACAACGGCACAGAGTACACCGAGTCAAAGCTAAACTCTACTGAGGCTCGCAATATATCAGAAGCTAAACTGCCGCTCTATTTTGCATCGGAGCTTTACAACATTCTTGTGGTTGCGGATAAATATCAAACGGGTTTTGATGAACCGATGCTACATACAATGTTTGTAGATAAGAAACTCAAAAACGTAAAGGCGGTACAAACCCTTTCACGATTGAATCGTTGGCAAAAGGATAAACAAGATACTTATATCTTGGATTTCTCAAACACCCCCGATGATATTCAAAAATCATTTGAGCCATTTTACAAAGGTACAGAGCTAATAAATCCTGTCGATGTAAACTACGTCTATACCTTCCGTAAGGACATTCAAATGTTCAACTTATGGAATGAGGCTGACGAGGAGAACTTTTATACACTTTTGGCAAATATAAAGACGCAAAAAGATAAACTTGGAGCACTATCAGCAGCCTTCAAAGTTACAGTTGGCAGATACGAAGAACTCTCGGAAGAACAACGATTCGAAGCACGAAATAAAATCAAAAATTTTGTTCGTTTCTACTCCTATATGGCACAAATTGCACGTACCTTTGATAAAGAACTTTACAAAGCATATGTATATGCAGACTATCTATACCGATTGCTCCCCAAAGACCCCAAAGAAAGAGTTGATTTGAACAAAAAAATAATGTTGATTAACTCTAAAATATCCGAGGGTAAAACAATTTCAATTAGCCTAAGTGGTGAAACAAAACCAGTCAAAGGTGAAAATCCCAAAGCTGGTAAAAAGCAGGAGGAGAAGTTAGACCTGTTGAGCAATATTATTGATAAAATCAATATGATGTTTAATGGTCAATTCTCGGAGGCTGATAGAGTGATCGTAGAGTCTATCTTCAACAAGATGGTTACTACCGCTCAGAAGAAGCTCGCTAAGCAAGCTAATAATACCGATGAAAAACAGTTTGAAGAGAGCATCTTTCCTGATATTTTCGGAGAAGTAGCCCGTAATTGTTATGTTGAACAGACAGACTCTTTCACAAAACTGTTTGAGAATAAAGACCTTTATAACAATATAATGGTTCAGATGGCTCGTGCAATGTATGAAACCTACAAGAAAAAAGATTCAGACATTCCATTTATTCCTGAGCTATTTAAGCAAAACTTGTTAGCTGATATTAAATATGAATTTAGCGAGTTACAGCAATATATGCCAGATGCGATGGATGTGGCAGAGTCGTTAATACAGGTATTGCAAGCAAAAACTACATCTTCGATAGATGGCGGTAATGAACTATTATTAGACTCTTTCAATAGACTATATTGTGTTGAAAAGATGAAATTAGTGGATAAGCGTAGACACTTTAATACTATTGTTACCAAATTTGAGGTATTCTTAAAGAAGGTCTACTTCCTAATTGAAGGCAAAGAAATGGTTAGTTCTAAGGACGAGAATAGTATGCCAACATTTATTGATTGCATATTTGCTTTTAGTTGCCTGAGAGGTCTGAAACACAATACCGATAATAGGTATAAAAAGTTATACAGCTATTTAGAATTGGTAAAGCAGTGGAGAAACAGTGAGTCGCACAATGCTCCAGATGCCTCAAATCAAGAGCTTAATTCAGCAATACATATTGTGTCATCAATGTACTTTTGGGTTGTATCGCAAAATATGACTGAACTGAAAGAGATAGCAAAATAACCATATATCGTTTTACAAGAGAGAGTTTGATTAATTTCAAACTCTTTTCTTATTGTGCATATATACTGCACACTTTTATATCACCTTTGTATCGTAGAGCTAATAATAACTTTAAATACAAAGGAAAATGAAAACAAAAATTCTACTCTCAGTTTTAGCGGTGATGCTTCTGTCATCGTGTTTTGGACCTCGTTTGATGTACAATGTGGGTCTGTCAAATGTTGAGGCTCCTGCTGATGCCAAAAAGCAGTATGGCGAAACAAAAATCGTAACTCTTGAAGAAGAGGGCAAAAGTGGCTTCAAGTATGAAGATGATTACATCGACATCTCTTGGTTTGTGGGCAGTTCGCAGTTCTCTTTTAGTCTCAAGAACAAATCGGAGTATTCAATTAAAATTCCATGGGATGATGTAACGTACATCAATACCGTAGGAAGTGTTGGTCGTGTGATGCACTCAGGCGTAAAATACATAGACCGCAACAATTCCCAACCTGCCAGCGTCATACCTAAAGGTGCATCTCTAAGTGATATAGTGCAGCCAACTGATAATGTGTATTATGTCTCTGGACAGTATGGTGGTTGGCGTACTTCAAATTTATTCAACTTCAATATCGATAAAACAAATTTGGAGATATCTAAAGCTTCATACATCGGTAAGACTGTTCGCATTCTCCTTCCAATACTTATTCAAGATGTCCGCAATGAGTATGTATTTGAGTTCAAAATTGATGATATAAAAACCGTAAAATAAAAATTACTATGGCAAAGAAAGTAACAGGCAAAAAGGCTGCAACAGCTGCATCAAAGGTATTAAGAGATGGTAGGACAAGTGCTACAAGCAAAACAGCTGCGGCAAGTGCATTATCTCAAAGAGAAAAGAAATCAGGTAAAAAGTAATGGTATGAAACGTAGACATTTTTCAAATTTTGACATCGCAGGATTCACCTATTGGGATGGTGCGATAGTGTTTAATGAACTAAAAATTGGCACGCAGCTCCGCATGGAGCGGGAGAAAGAAAATCAGTATGATCCAAAGGCAGTTGCTATATATTTTGGTGAATACAAACTAGGCTTTGTGCCACGAGGAGAGAATGATCACATCTCGAAACTATGTGAAGCAGGTTACTGTGATATATTCGATGTGCGTATCAATCGAGTATCGCCGGAGGAGTCGCCAGAGAATCAGATTGGCGTAATCGTAAGTTTAACACATAAAAATCAATAACATGAAAACAAAATTATTCCTATTAGTCGCTCTAATCGTGGCGACAGTATCTGTATCCGACGCTCAGAGTAAGGGCTACGAAAAATCAATCGAATTAAATGGAGGTATTGGTCTTGACAATTACAGCAAATATAGTTTTGGTATCTCTATGGTAAACGGATATCGTTTTAGTGACTATTTCTATTTAGGTGCAGGTGTTGGATACAAAAACATGAATAGCCTCTATTATACTTCGACAAATTACGTGGGAGATAGATACACCGGGTATTACGAAAGCTTTGATAGTAGAAACCTAATTCAGTTATATGCAAGAGCTAAAGCCAACCTATCAAAAGGTAAAATATCTCCATTTTTTCAGTTCGATGTGGGTGGTTCCTTAGACCTTAACTCCAATAAAGATGCAGGAACAGCAGGCGGAGTCATCTTAGAACCCGCATTCGGTGTTGATTTTAAGACCAGAGATACTAAAACTGCAATCTATGTATCCGTTGGATATAATATGCAGGGAATGTCTTATCGCAAATGGGATTTAGATCCTGATGTTGTAGGAACAAGTGCTGGCGATGTTATGATCAATGGATTGGCAGGACAACTCACATTTAGAATTGGCTTTAAATTTTAGTAGAACCTTCACAATCTCGTGTTAATGATAATCAGGGTCGGGGTTTAGCTGAGTGTTAAATCTTGACACTGTTTTCAAAGACATTCTTTACTGACAATACACAGATTGTCTTATTGTTGCTCGACTTTAGTTGACGTTGTTTTGCGTGTGAAAGTGGAGAGTAAAACATTTTTAAATTATCTACTATTTTATGCTATAGATTTATTAACTTTGCATATATCGTCAAACATAATTCAAAGAGATGGCAAAGTTGAATAGGATAAAAGAGGTTTTGATAGAGCAAAAACGCACAGGAAAATGGTTAGCAGAGAATTTAGGCAAGGATATGGCAACAGTTTCTCGTTGGTGTAATAACCACACACAACCCTCAATAGAAAACCTCGACCGAATAGCCTCTCTTTTGGATGTAGATATACGGAAGTTGTTGCATAAAACTAAATAGCAGTTATGAACGAAAAATTACAAAAATATATCGCCGAGTGTGAGAAGAAATATGGTCACGCTACATCTATTGAGATGCTAAATCAGTGGATTGGAGAGTTTATGCAGCAACGTAATAGTGCTGCATTATCACAATTTGAGGGTTATTCCTCGAATGATATGTTTGCTATTATTCACGGATTGTGGGATATTGGCTCACCCGTTAAGATGAAAAGATTATCCGAGGAGGATTTAAACACTATTCCTCTTTTTCGTCAGATGAAACATATTACCGATATTCTACTGTGCGAAGGTAAAATTAAACTCACTGCGACAAAAGCAATTCCACCTAAAATAGTGAAAGAGGTCTATGAGTTAGGGATTCGTGATGAATTAATTGAGTCTGGTTTCTCAAAATTGACTAAAGAGTTGGATTCTCAAGCCGTCATCCTTACCCACGTAATGCTCAAAATTATGAAAGTCATTAAAGAGCAAAAAGGTGTGATGACCCTTACGAAAAACGGTGAAAAAATTGCCAAGGATAGTAATAAACTATTCCAAGAGCTACTATGGAATTTTACGTGTAGATATAATTTCGCCTATTTTGATGACTACGGCAATGAACACGTTGGCGGAATGGGCAGTGGATTCAGTTTTATTCTACTATCGAAGTATGGCGATCAGAAACGTTCCTATAAATTCTATGCAGAGAAATACTTCAGGGCATTTCCTGATCTTTTAAAAGGTTTTACACGAGAGTACCGCACCATGGAAGAGCAAGGAGCTAATTGTTACTCACTCCGCACCTTTGAACGTTTTATGCTTCACTTCGGACTTGTCGAAATTGAAAAGACCAAATATCCCGAAATTGAGGTCTATATTACTAAAACACCTCTATTTGAAAAGATGATAGATATTAAATCTTAGAATTGAAATAAAAAACAACTTTAAATGAAAATATTAGGAATACGAAATTATAGTGACGGTATTAGATATGCCATCATCGAGAAAGACGACAGTGGCTACAAGTGTTTAAATTTGAGCAATGAGAATAGGATTACCAAGCCTAAGAGCTGTGAGGGAAATGATATTTACACATGGTTTAGAAAAGAAATAGAGAGGATTATAGATAATAATAAAGGATTTGATGGTATTGCTATAAAACAAAATGAGAATACCCCATCCAATTATAGCAAACTCAAACAAGTCATGTTTTTTGACTGCATAACTACAATGGTAGCTAGTGATAAAAATATCCCTATTAGCTCTTTTGTATACACAAATTTAAGAACAAGTAGTAAAAACGTGGAGCAACTAGCAGAAAGTAATGTGGGCAAAACATCAAAGCATTGGGATACAAAAATAGCAGATGCCATTGTAGCTGCGATAAAAATGACTAATGCGCATGTTTAATATAGGAGATAACGTATATAAATTCACCCTCATTCGCAGGTTAGGAGGTGGTGGATTTGGAGAGGTTTGGTTAGCAAATGATAAAACTATTGATAAAGAAGTTGCACTAAAAATCATTCCGACCAAACTAGAAGAGGTGACAAAACTCCTTGAAGAAGCAAGGATTGGGAATAAGTTTAATCATCAAAATTTATTGCAGATTCACTATGCTGATATAATACAAGATGATGGTAAAACATACACATTGATTGCTCAAGATTATCAAGAAAATGGCACGGTTGAAAAGTTACTTAATACACATAATTTTCTAATCATACCAGATCTCCTGAAAATATTGAAAGACGTATTGTTAGGATTAGAATATCTGCACAATGGGAATGTTATTCACAATGACATTAAGCCAAGTAATATTCTTTTAGATAAAAACAGCAATGGTATTTTAGCTGATTATGGAATTTCAGGTATAACTCCAGATAACAAGCCTATTACACCTAAAAACATATACCTTATTCATGGTGCACCAGAAACAATTTCAGATTCAGCCATTATAAGTATTTCTACTGACATTTATCAAGCGGGATGTACCGCATACCGTCTTGCAAATGGTATTAGTGAGTTGCGGAATGAATTTTTAAGTGACAGATCTAATTTTCAGGAACTAAAGAAAAAAGGAAAGATACCTTCACGAAATCACAGGAATTATGTCCCAAACAAAGTAGCCTCAATTATCAATAAAGCTGTATCTGTTAATCCTACAGATAGGTACTCTTCAGTGTTGGAAATGAGACGAGCCTTGGAAAAATGCAATTTTCCGGGATACTGGACAACAGATATCAACGACTCATCTTCATTGATGGGAGTTGGTAAAAAGTATCACTACAGATTTAATGTAATTCCCAAACCTAAAGGTATGTGTGATTTTGAAGCAACTAAAACTAATATGGCTGGAAAAACAACACGAATATCAGATTTTTGTAGCAAGAATATTACGAATAAGGAGAAAGAAAAAATAGAAGCTAAATATTTTGAATGGGTAATAAACAATGCTACATAAATAGTATATCTAATTATTGTAAGAAAGAAGCGATAAGTTCTTTAGGAAAGAACATCCATAGCTTTTTCGGGTTATTGATTTTTTATCAACTTTGAGAGTTTTTCATAGTTTTTTATACTATCAATCTCTGCAGTAACAATTTCTGCGACCTCTTGCTTTATGCGGTCATAGTTGGCTTGGATTTGTTGTTGCATATTGTCAGTGCCGTCGGGGGCGGTAAAGTCCATTATTGAGGGAATTTTCTGGTAGGCTTTGGTTTCGGCAGTGACACGGGCGTTATCTACCACGATTTCGCAATGGAAGATTTTATGTTCGATGCGTTCATCGAAGTTGTCAGATATGGAACCGACAAACATACATTGTGCTAAGGTTTAAATCTTACATTAAAACATCAAGTATTTTGCCCTGAATAGGGGTAAAAATAGTCGGGAAATAACTGGTTACTTACACAATGATAGGTTATGTTTGCGCTACCAAAGATGCTTGAAAAAGCAGGCAAAACGTTCTTTGACTTTACAGAATCGCAATTTAGTAACCAACTCGTAACCTGGGAGGGTTTGCAATAAAATACCACACTTGAATATTAAGTAGTTAAATGCTTAGGTTTGGGAGAAACGGTGTCCGAAAATGGGCGTAAAAAGCCTCTTTTTAGGTGTATTTTATATGTTTTTGAGGATGAAAACAGATGACAAAAACACGATGTCTCGACTTGTCTCGTTTAAGGGCAAAATTAGAGACACGGTTTAGTAAGTTAGCTGTAACCGAACCTAAAAACCAAGCTCGTAACTATTTGATAAACATAAAGGTTACACGCAAATTAACTAAGCCCCTCTCTCTCCGCTGAAAAAGGCAACCGTAAGGTTGCCTTTTTTGTTTTTTTTGCTATGCTATAAACTAAAAAATAGGCATGATGTGTTAAAAATGAAAATAAATAACACAGATGTATAAAAATTAACAAACAAAAAAGATACCGTTTAAAAATACACACATAACTTCTCTACCTTTGCACAAAATAAATAATATATAATGCAGTCATTTACAGATACCATAGACACCATAATAACAACGGTCAGTGATTTTGTGTGCGGATACCCACTATTTGTGCTACTGATAGGCGGAGGATTGTTCTTTTTGATATATTCAGGATTTGCACCGCTAAAATACTATGGAAGAGCCATAAAACTCTTGGGAAAAGATGACAAAAGCGATGGAGCAGACGGACAGATAAGCTCCTTTGAAGCATTGATGAGCACCATAGCAGCCACCGTAGGCATGGGTAACATAGCAGGTGTAGCCATAGCGCTGACTATGGGAGGACCAGGAGCTATATTCTGGATGTGGGTGAGCGCAGTAGTAGGAATGGCTACCAAATTTTTTGAGGGGGCGTCTGCCATAATGTATCGCGGAAAAGACTCCGCAGGAGAAACACAAGGTGGAACGATGTATATGATAACCGAAGGTCTTGGAAAAAAATGGAAGCCTATGGCTGTGTTTTTCTCTGTAATGGGACTTATAGGAACGCTCAGTATAATGCAGGCTAATCAGCTTACAGAAGCCATTATGACTATGTTTACCACGCCTGAGAGCATAGAAAACAGCGCAGTATTATCTACCGTAGGAGCTACATTTGGGTGGAGCAATGTCTTATCATTTCGCTTTCTTTCAGGAGTGATAATATGTTTGATAGTAACCATGGTTGTTATAGGTGGTATAAAAAGAATAGCCAAAATATCTGCCAAAATGGTGCCTTTGATGGTGGTAATGTATTTCCTTATTGTTCTGTACATCATATTGACAAATATACACGTAGTGCCGTCGGTATTTGAGTCCATATTTGAAGGAGCATTTAACCTCAAAGCAGGACTTGGCGGACTGGCTGGTGTGGCTATCATAGGTGCTCGCCGAGCTATTCAGATAAACGAAGCTGGTGTGGGTACTGCCAGCATGATGCACGGAGCGTCTAAAACGACTAATCCTGTGCGCGAGGGACTGAATGCTATGATAGGTCCTTCAATAGATTCTGGCTTTTTGTGTACTCTTACAGCACTTGCCATACTTATCAAGGGAGATTATAACGTAGAAGGTGTCAAAGGTCTTGAAATAGTCTTGAAGGCTTTTCAGGCTGGAATACCGGGTGTGGGAGGTTATCTTTTCATGGTGGTGATACTTTTCTTTGCTTTTTCTACCATGTTCTCTTATTCGTATTATGGTCAGAAATGCACCAATTACCTTTTCGGAGCGCACAATGCCAAATGGTACAATTATTTCTATCTGTTGATGATAGTGGTGGCAGCTATGATACCTCTTCATGCGGCGGTTGGCATTATAGATTTGGCGTATGCGCTTATGGCTGTGCCTACTATGATTACTCTTTTCATTTTAGCTCCAAGAGTAAAAAAGGCTATGAGGGAGTATTTCTCCAAATAAATAATATAGATAAAATATGAGCCTCTCTGAAATGAGAGGTTTTTTTGTATTTAACCAAAAATAACATCTTAGTATTCAAATATTGTTACCTTTGTATGTTCACTTATGGATAACAGATAAAATATAGATTATGAAAAGAATACTTTTATTGTTTTTGACTTTTGCGTGCGGAGTGGTTTTTGCTCAGGACGAAAAAGAAGATATGAGCAAATATTTAGAAGGCGCTATACCTTTGGAGGACGGCAAGGTGGTGTTTTCCACTACAATAGATGCTCCAGGACTATCTCAAGAGCAGGTGTATGATGTGGCTCGAGGGTGGCTTGAACTTTTCCTTAAAGAGAGGAAAATAGACCGCAAAGACCCAGATATTAAGATTTTTGAGGAAAAAGAAAACGGCGAATTAGCTGTTATGCCTCTATATCATTTGGTATTCAACAAGACTTTCCTTTCAGTGGACCGTAGTTTTATCACATACCGTATGAAACTCACTGCCTCAGACCAACGCCTTGACGTGAGGATATGGAGTATTCGTTATGAGTATTATGTCCCAGATAAAAAAGAACCAGAGAAATATACAGCTGAAAATGCCATAACAGATGAGTATGCTTTGGATAAAACAAAAACCAAGCTAAACCAACTCACCAGTAAGTTCCGTATAAAAACCATAGATATGGTGGACGGTATGTACGCGTCATTGACTAAGGCTCTGGGTACTGAGGTATCAAAAATAGCCACTGCTACTGCCAAAGGTGAGCGCATGGCTAAACAATTTTCAAACCCGGTAGTGGCAAAAACAGTACCAGTGGTTAATGAACAACCTTCTTTGGCAGAGCTTCAAAAGCAGCTTGCAGATAAAAAAGCAGAACAGAATAATCTCTCTGGTGATGTAGTTGCCATTGTCAAAGAGCCGGTAAAAACCACTGAGGCTAAGCCTGCTAAAAAAACACCAGCACCAGAGGTAAAACCTATGCAGACAGCTCCTGTTACAACAGGTGGTTACACTGTGGTAGATGTTAAAGAGATACCGTTCAACGTCTTAAAAGTGATGAACGAGAGTGGTGTGTCTGTCTCTGCTGACGGTGAGGCTGCGGAGGCTTCATGGGGTGGTATGGCTGTTTTATTTGGTAAAAACGTAGCTGTGTGCTATGTTAGTCCTTCTATGCCTGCATATTCTATCCTTGAAAATGCGGATACTTATTCTCTAAGATTTTCTTTTGATGGTAAAACAGTGGTTTTGCAGTGTAAAAAGATGCTTTCTCAGTCTTTGACAGAAAGTGGCGTGGTAGATGCTTCTATAAAAGCTCACTCTGCTTCTAATATACCAAAGATGTTCATAGGAGAGATAATGACTGCTAAGATAAAATAAATGTCCTCTGCGGCATAAAAAAGCCCCGCCGTAGGCGGGGCTTTTTAGTTTTAAAGCGTTATGGTGTATAAAACTAATCACGCACTTGACCATCCCCAGTGATGAGATATTTGTATGTGGTTATTTCAGGCAAAGCCATAGGGCCACGGGCGTGTAGTTTCTGTGTACTGATGCCTATTTCTGCTCCGAAACCAAACTGTCCTCCGTCTGTAAAAGAGGTAGGTACATTTACATATATGCAGGCAGCGTCTATTCTTTTCTGAAAAGCGATAGCGTTGGTTTTGTTTTCAGTGATAATGGCTTCGCTGTGTCCCGATGTGTATTTTGTGATATGCTCTATTGCTTGCTCAAAAGAGTCTACTGTTTTGATAGCCATTTTGTAGTCCAAAAACTCAGTGCCAAAATGTTCAGGCAGTGCTTTTTGGAGCAAAGAAGCAGGGTATTTTCCTTCAAGGGCAGAAAAAGCATTCTCATCTGCATAAATAGTTACTTTTTTCTCACCCAATGCTTTACAAAGCTCTGGCAGTAGAGCAAGAGCATCTTTGTGTATGACAAGACTATCCAAGGCGTTGCACACGCTCACGCGGCGGGTTTTGCCGTTGAGGATAATGGCAGCTCCTTTTTTCACATCTCCAAAACTATCAAAATAAGTATGACATATGCCAGCTCCTGTTTCTATGACTGGTATTTTGGCATTTTCACGGACGTAACTTATAAGAGATTTGCCTCCGCGTGGTATCAAAAGGTCAACCTTGCCAACAGCGTGTAACAGACTGGCAGTGGCTTCGCGCGTGGCAGGGAGTAGAGTGATGATGTTTTCGTTTATGTCGTTTTGACTGAGTACGCCTTTTATGACCTCCACTATGGCTTTGTTGGAATATTCGGCATTGCTACCGCCTTTTAGAACAGCTGCGTTTTTGGTTTTAAGACAAAGGGAAAAAACGTCAAAGCTGACATTGGGACGTGCTTCGTAAATGACACCTATAACTCCAAAAGGTACACGCACCTTGTCTATCCTCATGCCGTTAGGACGGGTAACACTACTCATTATTTCTCCTACTGGCGATGGTAGTGAGGCTACCGAGCGCATATCACTGGCTATATCATCTATACGTTCACGGGTGAGCAAAAGACGGTCATACATAGGGTCTGAGGCGTCCATACGTGCCAAATCTTTTTTGTTTTCTGCCAAAATGTAATCTGCTGAAAAGACAGCAGCATCGGCTATTTTTTCCAAAAGACCGTTTATTTTCTTTTGTTCTATAAGGGATAGCTCACGCGAGGCATCACGTGTGGCATCAAATATTTCACTCAGTTCCATTGTTTTTTCGTTTAATCCAAATATAAATAATCGTAATGAACAAGCGGTTTGCCACCTTTTTTGCCAATGACAGAAATGGCACTCTCACTGTCCATAGACGCGCGTCCTACGCCTATCTGCGTGCCGTCAGGAGCTAAGATACGCACAATATCGTCTTTTTCCCAATACCCTTCTGTTTTTTCCACACCTATGGGTAAAAGACTTACCGCCTTTGGAGCCATAAGAGCTTGGTATGCGCCTTGGTTTATGTAGATAGCTCCTTTGGCAAAACTTTCGCTGTGGGCTATCCATTTTTTGACACCAGATGCTATTTTTTCCGAAGGAGTAAAACGGGTGCAAAGGACGTCCTCTCCACCTACCAAAGACGTTAGAATGTCATCTTTTTTACCGTTGGCAATGATGACCTCTGTACCTTCTTCGGCTACTTTGGAGGCTATACGGCTCTTGGTGCGCATACCTCCACGCCCAAATGAACTGCCTGCTGTCTGTATGAAAGAAGAAAGGTCTTCGGATGGTTTTATTTGTACTATTACTTTGCTTTTTGGAGAATGAGGGTCTCCGTTGTATATGCCGTCTATGTTGCTCAGAATGATAAGAGCCTCGGCGTCCATCATGGCAGATACCAGTCCAGAAAGCTCGTCGTTATCGGTAAACATTAGCTCGGTAACGGAAATGGTATCATTTTCATTAACTATGGGTACAACACCGTTTTCAAGCATCACTTCCATGCAGTTGCGTTGGTTTAGGTAGTGTCCTCGTGTGCCAAAACTCTCTTTGGTGGTAAGTATTTGTCCGCAAGTGATGCCGTGTTCGCGGAAAAGTTCGTAATAGCGGTGTATCAGTTTTACCTGCCCAACGGCGGAAAAAAGCTGTCTTGCTGCTACTGAATCCATGTGGTGAGAAGGTGATAGTTCGCTTCGTCCAGATGCTACAGCACCAGATGATACAAGAATAACCTCTACCGATTCTTTGTGCAGGGTGGCTATTTGGTCTACCAAGGCTGACATACGTGTGGCGTCTATACTGCCGTCAGCACGGGTAAGGACGTTGCTACCTATTTTTACAACTATGCGTTTGTATTTTTTATCCATAGTGGTGTTATTTGCTGGCTAAAAGACCATTTATAACAGCTGCGGCAAAACCACTTCTCTGCATTTCTTCCAGACCTTTTAGTGTGATACCTCCGGGGGTGGTTACTTTGTCTATTTCCTGCTGGGGAGTAGTGCCGTTGGTGTCCAGTAGTGCCAATGCTCCACGGACGGTCTGCATTACTATTTTTTGCGCTTCACTGCGCTCTACTCCCAGTTCTACACCTCCTGCGGTGGCAGCGTCTATGTATTTGAGTATGTAGGCTATACCACATGATGCAAGGGCTGTAACGGCTGTCATCTGTTCTTCTTTTACCATGAAAGTCTCACCCAATGGGATGAAAATACTCTCAATCATTTGGTCTTGAAGAGCTGAGGTATTTTTCTTACTGATAAAAGTAGCACTTTGCGAAAGAGAAACAGCGGTGTTAGGTATGACGCGGTACATGGCTGGTGGCGTTTCAAAGTAAGATGCCAATGTAGAAAAAGGCACTCCTGCTACTACGGATGCTATGCACTGTGATGTTGGGTCTATAAGTGGCGCTATTTCACGGAGAACGCCTTCGGCAAGCCAAGGTTTGACTGCCACAAAGATGATGTCGGCTCCTTTTACAGCTTCGGTGTTGTCTTTTGTTATTAGCGGGTGAGCGTTGATGTTTTCAAGACGTTTGGTCAGAGCTTCACGAGCGTGAGAGATACTTACGTCGGTGTCTTTGACCACTGCTGCTGCAATAGCTCCTGCTGCTATTGCTCCTCCCATATTTCCTCCTCCTAAGACTGCTATTTTCATTTCTACTGTGTTTTTAAGATTTGCTAAGACACAAATGTATGTAAAAATGTGGGAATAACGGTTTTGAAATTTCGTAATATATGGCGTTTATTGAGGTGATGTAGTGAAAAAAATGGACATGAAATGATTTTTTTTTCAAAATAGCGAAAAAATAACAATAATCGCATATATTTGGACTTTCTAAAACACTACACAACAATGAATACTTTGAAAAAATCTACACGAGTGGCGGCTTTGGATGTTTTTCGCGCCATTACTATGTTTTTAATGCTTTTTGTTAATGAGATGGCAGGAGTAAAGGGTCTGCCACACTGTCTGTATCATGCAGAATTAAACGAGGATATGATGGGTTTTTCAGACCTTATTTTTCCTGCTTTTCTTTTTGCTATGGGTATGGCGGTGCCTTTTGCTGTAAATGCTCGCTATAAAAAAGGCGATAGCACTCTAAAAGTTATAGTTCACATCTTAAAACGCAGTGTGGCTCTTATTGTGATGGGACTTTTTACGGTGAACAAAGGGGCGTATGATGGAGAAGCGTCAGGATTACCTTCGGCATGGTTTTCTCTGCTTATGGTATTGGGATTTTTTCTCATCTGGGATGTGTATCCGCGTGTTGAGGGCTGGAAAAAAAATATTTTTACAGTGATGAAAATAGCCGGTGTTGCCCTTTTGGTGTATCTGTATATGATAGCTGTACCGAAAGAAGGGCAGAGTTTTGGCACTAAATGGTGGGGTATATTAGGTCTTTTGGGCTGGTCTTACTTGCTGTGTTCGCTTTTGTACGTCCTGCTGAAAGATTCGCTCTGGAAAAACGCAGTGGCTCTGTGGGTGATGATAGCTCTGTGTATAATTACTTTCATAGGTGTGTTCAAAGGCATTTGGGTGATAGAAAATATACCGAGCCAACCTGTTCTTTATACATTAACTATGGCGGGTGTGGTGTGCAGTTTGGTGATGAAAAAATACGCAAAAGTATCTGCTACTAAGTTTTTGGCAGTGCTATGTGGTACGGCTGTTGTTATGTTGGTATGCGGATATATGAGTCATCAGTGGTGGATAATTTCCAAGATGCAGGCTACTCCTACGTGGTTATTCTATTGTTTGGCTATATTTCTGCCTGTTTTTGCTTTGGTGTATTATGTGTGTGATGTTCTGAATGCTAAAAAGATATTTGATGTGATAAAACCTGCTGGCACGCATACCCTTACCTGTTATATCATGCCATACATAACGGGAAATGTAATGATTCTTTTGGAGTGGCATTATCCTGCCTGCACTTATGATGGTGGCATGGGACTTTTAAGATGTTTTATCTTTTCGCTGTGTGTGGTATGGATAGCTTGGCTTTTGGGTAAGGTAAATATAAAACTGAAATTGTAGTATTGTTTCACGTGAAACAAATTTTTCTATATAAAATATTGCTGAAACGAAATGTTTTGGAAATAAAAAACCCCGCCGTAGGCGGGGTTTTTAGTTTTGCGCAGATGCGTTATTTAAGTTTTGCAAGAGCTTCTTTTATGCGCCGCAGAGCTTCACGAAGGGTGTCTTCGCTGGCAGCGTAAGAAAGGCGGATGCAGTTGTCATTACCAAAGGAAGAACCTGCTACAAGTCCTACGTGAGCCTCGGAAAGCAAGTACAAGCATAGGTCATCGGAGTTGTTTATCTTGACATCGCCAAAGGATTTGCCTTTGTAAGCAGAGATGTCAGGGAATGCGTAGAATGCTCCGTAAGGAGTATCTGTTTTAAGTCCTGGTATTTCGCTGAGTCCTTTTAATACTAATTCACGGCGTGCTGCAAATGTGCCGACCATAGGTTTTACTATTTCCTTAGGGTCTGCCATAAGAGCTGTTACGGCGGCTATCTGAGCTACTGAGTTAGTACCTGATGTAACTTGTCCTTGTAGGTTTTCGCAGGCTTTGGCTATCCATTGTGCTGCGCCTATAAATCCTATACGCCATCCAGTCATGGCATACGCTTTGGCAAGTCCATTTACAACTATGGTCTGAGGGTACACTTCTGGAAATTCAGCTATGGATGTGTGTCCTTCTGCGGTGAAGTTTATGTGTTCATATATTTCATCGGATATGATGAATACATGTGGGTGACGGGCGAATACTGCTGCCAATGCTTTGAGTTCTTCACGGGTGTAAACTGCTCCTGTTGGATTAGATGGTGAAGAGTAAATGATGGCTTTGGTGCGTGGAGTAATAGCTTTTTCCAGTTGTTCTGGTGTTATCTTGTAGTTGGTTTTGATGCTGGTAGGCATAACCACGGGTGTTCCTTCGGCAAGTTTTACTATTTCCACGTAGCTAACCCAGTATGGTGCTGGTATTAGCACTTCATCGCCTGCATCTACAAGTACCTGCATGACGTTGTAAATGGAGTTTTTTGCTCCGGTAGATACAACTATCTGCGAAGGCTCATAGGTGAGGTTGTTATCTCTTTTGAATTTGTGGCATACGGCTTTTTTCAGTTCTGGGTATCCTGCCACAGGTGAGTAAAAACTGTAATTGTCATCTATGGCTTTTTTTGCAGCGGCTTTTATGACATCGGGAGTGAAAAAGTCTGTCTCGCCCAATGATAGGCTGATAACGTCCACTCCTTGTGCTTTTAGTTCGCGTACTTTGGCTGACATTAGTAGTGTAGCCGATGGTTCAAGGCGCTGTATGCGTCCTGAGAGTTCTGTTGTGTGTTTGTTGTCCATAATAGAGTCCTTGCGGTTATTTAAGTGTGTATATTTATCTTTAAGATTAAGTATTGCAAATCTAATAAATAGAATGATGTTTTGGTTACAAAAATTGAAATTTATTTAATGAAAATACCACTTTTTTGTTTTATCTGTTTATAAAGTTATTTTTGCCACTCAGGTATAAAAAATATATATTTGCCAAAGTAAAACAAAGATGAAATGAAGATATTGGTGCCTTTTTCCGTTGTCCCAGACATATACTGTGCTGTGGAAAATTACATACAGCAAGACGCTGTATGTGTGGATGATACGGTAAAAGATGTAAACCCTACTGATGTTTTGGTGCTTTCAAAAGCTCTTTCTTTTGACGCTTGCCAAACAACAGCGGTGTATGTGGGGGATACTCCGTGTAACAAATCTCTGCGTTATGCTGTGGCTCTGGGAGCAAAGGATACTCGGCGGATAAATGCTGTCAATGCCGATGCGTTTTGTGTGGCAAGGCATTTGGCAGATTTTTTGAATACTGAAAAGTACGATGTGATAATGTGTGGCGATGCTTCATGGGATTATTCGTCAGGGTGTACGCCAGAATATTTGTCTGAAATGACCTGCGTGCCTCTTATTTCCGATGTTGCCGATGTCTCTTTGGTAGATGAAAAAAATGTATTGGTGATACGTCAGACAGAGCATTTCATAGAAAAACTCGTAGTTCCTTTTCCAGTTATTCTAAAATGTAACAAGAGCATTTTCCCACAGGAAAAGGTGCGTATCCCTTCAATGAGGGATATGATGCTAAGTACCAGTGCTCAGATATGCGTGGTGGACAAAACTTCTGATGTAGAGCCTTTGACACATTATAGTTCTTTTACTAAAATGCCTGCTCGTGGTACCGTCAAGGTGCTTACACAAAAAGACTTTCCTCTTTTGGTAAGCGTTCTTTTGGGTGAGGCAGATGAAAAAGGCACTCTTTTTTCATCAGACCAAGTGAGTGTTTTTTCAGGTAGAATAATAGCTACTGTAAACGGTAAAAATGAACCTAAGCCAGTCCTTTTTCCAGATAATGGAGAAAAACAGTTACTGCCTACTCATATAGATTTACACACTGCCAAGGTAGTGATAAGTGGAGGTATGGGTTGTGATGCCTCTGCGTGGAAAAAGATAGATTTTTTAGCTGAAAAAACAGGAGGTGCTGTAGCTTGTACTCGTCCGGTGTATCATGCAGGTATTCGTTCGTATTATGAGCATGTGGGGCAGACAGGAGCAAAAATATCACCCGATGTGTACGTGGCAGTGGGTATTAGTGGGGCTTTGCAACATATAGGCGGTATGGTGCGTTCACGGTGTGTTGTGGCTATAAATACAGACCCTAATGCGCCTATTTTTCACTATGCTGATTATGGTGTGGTGGGCGATGCTAATGCAGTTTTGGATGAGCTAACTCAAATATTAACTAAAAAATAAACTCTGTGTCCTTTTAAAATCGTAATTTTCTGCCTCAGATGGCTATCTATACTCATAAACTATGAACCAACAGGAACTGATTCCTCTTATTCTGACAGGTATTACCTATTCTCAGGCATCCAGTGGTGCTTATGCTCTTATTTTGAGTGAAGACATCGGTGGAGTTGGACACACGCAAGTCAGAAAAATTCCTATCATAATAGGTGAGTGGGAGGCTCAGTCCATAGCTGAGGTTTTTCAGAATGATACAGTACCAAAAAGACCTCTTACACATGATTTATTTGCTACATTTGCCCGTGCATTTGGCGTGGAGGTAGAAAAAGTAGTCATATATAAACTTTTGGACGGTATTTTTTACTCCACAATACATGCTGTACGTACTTCCAATGGGGAAAAAGTAGAGATAGACGCCCGCACTTCCGACGCTGTGGCTATGGCTCTTCGTTTTCATGCACCTATTTATACTTATCAGTCTATATTGGATGTGGCAGGTGTTCTTTTTAGGACAAAAGAAGATATGGTAAAAGCACAAGTATCAGATAATGAGGAAGATAAAATATTAACTGAGGTAGAAAACGAAAAAACCACTGTGAAAAACCATTTTTCAGACATGGACATAGATACGCTTTATTCAGAATTGGAAACAGCTGTCAAGTCTGAGGATTATGAGCAGGCAGCTGTTCTTCGCGATGAGATAAATAATAGGAAAGCCATGTAAATATCACATACACAATAAGATAAATAATCAATCAATAAATAATATAATGTATAAAAATCTTATAACTCTTTTGGCGGTGGTAGTACTATCTGTTACCGCGCAAGGACAATCCTTGGTACATCACTGGCGTGCTATTAATGATGATGATGCTTTTACATCAGAATATTTGGATATAAAAGCGGATAGCACATACCGTTTTTCTCTTTCCGAGGGAGCTATATCTTCATCTGGTAATTGGAAAAGTAATAGAAACCACATTGTGGTCAAAGACACGGTACAAAATAAGGATTTTGCCCTGTTGTATGAAAACCTGACAGATACATCTATGTATGTTACAATGTTGGGTAAAAAGTACGAGTTGGTCAATGAAAATAGTGCTTTGGCTCAGGCTGCACAGATAGTCTCTCAGATAGATAAAGCTGAAGAATCATCTTCTGTATTGCCAAGTGAAGGGATAACATTTACAGGAGTGTTACGCGGAGTGATAGGTCTTCTGGTATTGGTTTTTGTCATGTGGTTGCTTAGTGATAACCGCCGTGCAATATCTTGGAAATTAGTCATATATGGCATAGGTGCTCAAATAGTATTGGCTTTTTGCATACAGAAAGTCCCGTTTGTTGGGACTGTTTTTGAATGGATAAGCAAGGCATTTGTAAAGATACTTGACTTTTCAAAAGAAGGTGCAGAGTTTATCTTCGGGGGACTTATGGACCAGTCTGCATTTGGATACATATTTGCTTTTCAGGTGCTGCCTACCATTATATTTTTCTCGGCGCTAACATCTGTACTTTTCTACTTAGGAATAATACAGAAAGTGGTAGGAGCTATGGCAAAAGTGATGACCAGGCTGCTTGGAATATCTGGAGCTGAAAGTCTTTCTGTTACAGGAAATATCTTCCTTGGTCAGACCGAAGCGCCACTTATGATTAAACCATACCTTTCCAATATGAATCGCTCTGAAATACTACTTGTGATGGTAGGAGGTATGTCCACTCTTGCAGGAGGAGTGCTGGCGGCTTATATATCTTTCCTTGGCGGGGATGATCCGGTACTGCGTCAGATGTTTGCTAAAAACCTGCTCATGGCATCGGTAATGGCTGCCCCAGGAGCGGTAGTAGCAGCTAAGATGTTGTGTCCACAGACTGAAAAAATAGACAATGATGTTCATGTCTCAATGGAAAAAATAGGTTCAAATTTCCTTGATGCTATGTCAAAAGGAACATCAGAAGGACTTAAATTGGCTGTTAATGTAGCGGCGATGCTTGTAGTATTTGTAGCATTTATAGCGATGTTTAATTACATTATATCTGGGGTTTCATCATTAACTGGTTTTGATGGAGTGATATCCAACTGGACAGACGGACGTGTAACCACGGTAAACCTACAAGTGATACTGGGTGCTATATTTTCCCCTATTATGGGTGTTATAGGAGTACCATTGGCAGACTGCACTAATGTGGGTAGCCTTTTGGGATTGAAAGTAATAATGAGTGAATTTGTAGGATACAAAGAGCTGGCAACATTTACCGCAGGAAATATTCTTTTGACCAACAAAGCCATAGTGATGTCCACATTCATACTATCTGGTTTTGCTAATTTTGCATCCATAGGCATACAGATAGGAGGCATAGGCTCTTTGGCGCCAAACAAACGCGAAGTTTTGGCAAAATTTGGAGTAAAAGCCCTTATAGCTGGAACAATAGCATCTCTGCTTTCTGCCACCATAGCTGGCGCGCTTATCGGTTAATTTCAATCATCAAGAAATGGTAAAATTATATAAATACATAAACAGCATAAACCTTCTCAGCACCATATCTATACTCTTGCTGTGGATAAATAGAATGGCTGGCGCAGACTTTCTGTCAAACGTGATAGTCAATAATTACATAGCTCTCACGGCTGTGTATTCGCCTGCTGTTTTGGTGGTTTTGCAGGCTATAATAATATCTGTATGTGCTATGGCAAAACGCACAGTGGAGTATTATCAAAAGACCACAGCTCTTTTCTCTTTTGTGAACATGATGCTATACCTTTTGTATTTGGGATACGTTAGATATTTTTAGTTCCACGTGGAACATTTTGAAAAATAAGGCTCGGTGTTCCACGTGGAACACCGAGTTTTTTATTTGTGTTTTTGCTTTATTTTCTTTTACAAATGGCTCTTAAAGTGTAATTTTGCACTCGTATAAAACAATAATATAATGGCGGTATTTGAAAATACTTATGATGTTGTAGTAGTGGGCGGCGGACACGCAGGAAGTGAAGCGGCGCGAATAGCAGCTAAGATGGGCTGTTCGTCTCTACTTATAACGCAGAGCTTGCCCAATATAGCTCAGATGTCTTGCAACCCAGCTATGGGAGGCATTGCAAAAGGGCAGATAGTTCGTGAAATAGATGCTATGGGTGGGTATTCTGGTATAGTTACAGACCTTACTGGTATCCAGTTTAAGATGCTCAATATGTCAAAAGGCCCTGCTATGTGGTCTCCACGTGCGCAGTGCGATAAGTATCGTTTTTCTGCTCAGTGGCGTCATGAGTTAGAACATACAGATGGACTTGACCTTTTTGCTGATACCGTTACAGATGTTTTGGTAGATGATGAAAAAAGAGTATGCGGCGTTCGTACAGCACTTGGTGTGGAGGTAAAATGCAAGACTGTTGTTTTGACCAATGGAACATTCCTCGGTGGGCTTATCCATATAGGAGAAAAACATTTTGGAGGTGGAAGAATAGCAGAGCCAGCAGCGTATGGTTTGACAGAATGTTTGCGTTCTTTGGGCTTTGAAAGTGGACGAATGAAAACAGGTACTCCCCCAAGAATAGATGCTCGTTCATTGGATTTTTCAGTCATGATAGAGCAAAAAGGAGACGATGTTCCAGTGCGTTTTTCTTTTTCAGATACCAAAATTACAGAGCATCAGACATCGTGCTACATGGCTTATACTAATGAGAGTGTGCATGAGGCGTTGCGCGAAGGATTTGACCGTTCGCCTATGTTTACGGGTAGGATAAAAGGTGTAGGACCTCGTTATTGCCCTTCGGTGGAGGATAAGATAAATCGTTTTAAGGAAAAATCAGCTCATCCAGTCTTTGTAGAACCTGAGGGAGAGGGGACTGTTGAGATGTACATAAATGGTTTTTCCACTTCTTTACCAGAGGATATTCAGATAAAAGCTCTCAGACGTATAAAAGGTTTTGAAAATGCTAAAATGTTGCGTCCTGGTTACGCAATAGAATATGACTATTTTCCACCCACTCAGTTGGTCAATACATTGGAGACAAAACTGGTAAAAAATCTGTATTTTGCAGGGCAGATAAATGGAACTACTGGCTATGAGGAAGCAGCCGGACAAGGTATGGTGGCTGGTATAAATGCTGCTCTTCGTGCCAAAGGTAAAGGCGAATTTACTCTACGGAGAGACCAGGCTTATATAGGCGTTTTGATAGATGACCTTATAACCAAAGGTACCGAAGAACCTTATAGAATGTTTACCTCACGTGCTGAATATCGCACTCTTTTGCGCGGTGATAATGCCGATATCCGCCTTACTCCTCTTGCTCATGCGGTGGGTGCAGTGGGTGATGATGCGCTGGAACGTGTGAATGAAAAGGTAAAAAAATCAGACCTTTTGGTATCTTTTCTGCGTGAAAAATCCGTAACGGTAGAGCAGGGAAATGTGCTTTTGGGAAAACGTGATTCGGCATTTATGGTGCAAGGTTGCAAGACAGACAAGATACTCTCCCGTCCTAATATTTCCATGGATGACATCCGCGAATATTTCAGTGGAGTAAATGAATTTATAGAGGAAAATGACATCCGTCCCGATGCAGTGCAGCAGACGGAGGTGTATATAAAATACCAAGGTTACATAGAAAAAGAGAAAGAAAACGCAGCCAAGATACAGCGTTTGGAAAATGTGGTGATACCAGATGATTTTGATTTTTCAAAAATACATTCCATAACGATAGAGGCGCGTCAAAAACTTCAAAAGGTACATCCTAAAACTATTGCCCAGGCGGCAAGGATAAGCGGTGTTAGTCCGGCCGATATTTCAGTGCTTTTGATTTTTATGGGTAGATAAGTTTTTTACATAGAAAAAGCGGCGCACACGTGCGCCACTTTTTTTTGAGTATTGTTTCTATGATTTTTTGCTATGGGTGATAAAAAGTGGGAAAAAAAGCTGTTTTTTTGCCGTTAAATGCTGGGAATGATGCGTGAAAATATTTTTAAATGTTAATAAAAGTGCTAAAAATGCTTCTTTTATATTGAAAAACAGTTATTTATGTGCTTTTGTAAACGCTGCGATTTTTCTAAGGAAAAAACCAAAAATGTCATTTTTGATATAAAAATCAATTTTCCAACGGACTGATGACTTTTGTGTCTTGGTACGCTATCATTCCGCGGATGATAGCTTTTATGGTTGAGGCGAGAGACTCTATAATTTTTGAACGCAAAGGGTCTTCGGGAAAAATAAGGCTTATCTCTCGCGAAGGTGTCGGGTGAGCAAACTCACGAATCAATGAGTGGTCTTGCTCGTTTAAGTTAAGAGTGTTAAGGTAAGGAATAACGGTATTTCCAAAGCCTTCTTTTGACAGAGCTATCAAGGTGTCAAAATTACCGCTTGACAGATGAAATTTTTGTGATGCCCCGTCAGCCTGTTTGTCATGGCAAAGGTTCAGCACGTTATTTCTAAAACAGTGCCCTTTTTCCAATATGAGCAATGGGTGTGATGATATGTCTTCTGCTGTTATTTCTTTCTTTGTGTTAAGTGTGCTATTTGACCCGATGAATGCTACCATAGGTTCAAGGTATAACGCCTGTTCTTTTATGCCTTCTTCGTGAAGTGGTGTGGCTGCTATACCGGCGTCTATCATGCCGTTATGAAGTGCGTCTATCATGATTTCTGTCTGTATTTCCTCTATGTGAAGCGTTACACGGGGGTATTTTTTCATATATGTGCGTAGGAAAATAGGTAGCAGTGTGGGCATGACGCTCGGTATTATTCCCAGACGGAAATCTCCCGTTACGGAGTCTTTTTCGGTATCTATGATGTCTTTTATGCGGGTGCTTTCACTTAGCACTCTGGTAGCCTGAGAGATGATTTTTTCTCCTATTGCGGTGAGGGCTATCGGCTTTTTCTGGCGGTCAAATATCTGTACGGAGAGTTCTTCTTCCAGTTTTTGTACCTGCATGGATAGGGTAGGCTGTGTTACGAAGCATTTTTCGGCGGCGGTGGTAAAGCTGCCGTAGCGTGCCACCGCCATTATGTATTGAAGTTGGGTTATTGTCATGGTGATAAATGTTTGTATTGAGGTGCTAATGTACGTTTTTTTATGGCATTTTCCGAAAAAATTAAATTCTTAGGTAGTTAGTTTTTTTGGCAAAAGTGAAAAAAATGCTCAAAATGCACTATATTAGAACTGTGCCTAAATGAAAAACTATGTCCTCTAAACAGTCTTTGCTGAGCCTTTTGGTGTGCTTATTGGTTATTTTATCATGTTCCACAAAAGGGAATAGAACGGTTTATCTGCGTCCGTTGGAAGGTAGTATGGATGCGGTGCAGGTAAAGTTTCATCATCTCTCTAATGATACCACGCGAGTGTATTACAGCATCCCTTCCCAGTATATAGTGTGCATGAAAGACCCTCAGACATTGCGTTTTCAAGGTAGAGCCAATGTGAAATGTTCTTTTTATGATGAATCGCAGCCTCCTAAGCAACTTTTTGTGGCAGACTATACCGTGGTGGTGGATACGGTAGAAGTGCCGTTATACGCCTTTACAGGAGCTTTTGATGTGGTTTTGCCTTATGGCAGGGATTATCTTGTAAAAACGGTGGTTTCGGATGCTAAAAGTCCTCAAAAAACTTCCAATCTCACGGTTGTAGATAAGAAACAGAAGTATAGTCCGTCTTTGTTTTTGCTCAGGGATAGAAATGAGGATGTTATGTTTGATAATTTTACTTGTGCGGATGACTCTGTCAGTGTCAATGTGGAAATGGGTTATGTGCCTCAGATATATGTTACGCGTTATAATTCTGAGGTTAAATACCCTGCGCCTGCTTATATTATAGGTTCTGGGGAACAGGAACGTTTTAAACGGGATACTACTTTTGTGGTGAAAAATGGAGAAAAAGTCGTATTTTCGCCCCAAGGTTTGTACATTCTTAGGATAGATACTATGGATAGGCGTGGGTATTGTCTTTTGAGTAGTTACAAAGGCTACCCGATGATAACGCAAAAACACGCTTTGATAACTCCTCTTCGCTATATCTGTTCCGATGAGCAGTTTAATTCGCTTCGGTATTCACCTACCGAGAAGCTCAGTGCTGAGCGTTTTTGGATAGATGCAGGCGGGTCATTATCGGATGCTCAGCGTTTGATAAGGGCGTTTTACGGACGGGCGGAGTATGCCAATAGGTATTTTTCTACCTACAAAGAGGGCGTGATGACAGACCAAGGTATGATATATGTCCTTTATGGTGCGCCTGCCAAAGTGTACACCGCTGCCGATAGTCAAAGGTGGGTGTATGGACGTGAGGCTTCGGGTATGGAGGTGAGTTTTGTTTTCCGAAGGGAGGATAATCCTTTTTCTACCGAGGTGTTTGTGCTGGATAGAAACCTCAATAAGAAAAATATATGGTCATCGGCAGTGTCGGCATGGCGTGAAGGTACTGTTTTTGACAATAACGAGATAATAAAATTACAAGACGAATATGACAGACAAAGATATTATGACTCTTACGGTATTTGGTATTAGACCGTTGATAGAGGCTATTTCATCGGGTAAAATACCAGATAGAGTGTTTATACAGCGAGGTTTGCGTGGAGATAACGTGCCTGAGCTTATGGGTCTGATGAAAGGGAACGATATAGCTTATAAGGTAGTCCCTGAGGAAAAACTAAACCGTCTGACACGTGATAACCACCAAGGTGTGTTCGCTTTTATGTCGCCCATAGAGTTTGCTTCGGTAGAGGGCATAGTTGACCAAAAGATAGAAAATGGAGAAAATCCTTTGGTGCTTATTCTTGACCATTTGACAGACGTGAGGAACTTTGGTGCGATAGTCCGCACTGCCGAATGTACTGGCGTGTGTGCTGTGGTGATAGCCAGCGAGGGTGCTGCTCCTATTAGCGCAGATGCTGTAAAAGCTTCGGCTGGGGCTATTTTCCGTGTGCCGATATGCAAGTCTCGTCATCTGGTGGATACGGTTTATTATCTTCAACAGAGTGGACTCAAAATAGTGGGTGCTACCGAAAAGACAGATACTTTGGTTTACAATACCGATATGACTGTTCCTACTGCTATCATCATGGGAAATGAGGAAAAGGGCATTTCAAAGGGGCTGATGAAACTTTGCGATGCGAAGGCTAAACTGCCTCTTTCTGGTGAAATAGGTTCTCTTAATGTCTCTGTGGCGTGTGGAGCGGTGCTTTATGAGGCTGTACGCCAACGAATGGAGAAATAAAATATGTTACGCATAAAAAAGGCTCGCCTAC
Source organism: Flavobacteriales bacterium (assembly GCA_028709885.1). Taxonomy (GTDB): domain Bacteria; phylum Bacteroidota; class Bacteroidia; order Flavobacteriales; family UBA1820; genus Merdimorpha. The sequence goes on along the minus strand of JAQUTH010000002.1, from coordinate 9,757 downwards.
GGCGAGCCTTTTTAGTTTCTGAGTGTATCGTTTAGAAAAAAATATGTTCTATCAGTATTTTTGCTCCTATTGCCATTAGGATTATTCCTCCTAACATTTCGGCTCCTTTGTGATAACGAGCGCCAAAGCGTGTGCCTATCAACATACCTATGAGTGAGAAAAACGCCGTTGTAAAGAATATGATGATAGTTGGTGTTGTTATTCCCATATTGAGAAAAGAGAACGAAACGCCTACTGCGGCAGCATCTATGCTGGTGGCTATGGACATTCCTATAAGGGTGCGTGTTTTCCAGGGGCAACATTTGGTGTTGTGTTCACATTTGTCAGTGCATTCTGTTCCTTCTTGTTTTGAAAAAATGCTTTCAAACAACATTTTTCCTCCTAAAAATAGAAGTAGTGCAAATGCTATCCAGTGGTCCCATTGTGATATAAACCGTGAGAATCCTTCACCCAATGCCCAGCCTAATAGCGGCATCAAGGCTTGGAAAGCGGATAAAAAGAACGCTATTTTAAGAACTTTTTTCCACCTCATACTCTTCATCACAGCACCGGAAGATACCGATACTGCAAAACTATCCATTGATAGTCCTATGGCAAGAATGAAGATTTCTACCGCTGACATTTATTTTATGGTGTTTTAGAAGTATTTTGGCAATATGACCAATAGTTGGCTCATGATGATTATAGCTACCAGTGCAAATGGATATACGGCGGCGTATGCTACCTGTGGAGCGTCTGTTTCTGTTAAGGAATCGGTACTGCTAAGCCCCGGTGTAGATGTCATACCTCCTGTGAGTGCGCCCATTAGGGTGAGGAAATTTATCTTCATCATGAAATATCCTATAAGGGTGGCTATTATCATTGGTGCCAGAGTTATGGCTATTCCTATGGCGAAGAGTCCAAATCCGTAATTGCCGAGAGCTTCTACTATGTTAGTGCCTGCTTTTAGTCCTACTGGTGTGAGGAACATGAGCAGTCCTAACTGACGCAATAGTAGGTTGGACTGTCCTGATATTGCCCAAATGACAGGTCCTGTTTTTCCTTTGTAGCTAAGGAAAAGTGCGGTGAGAAGTGTTCCTCCTGTTAGCCCCAGTGAGAAGTTCATACCAAAGATAGGTAGTGTTATAGAACCTATTATCACCCCGAGTATTATTCCGAGTGATATAGGCATGAATGATGTGGCAGAGAGTTGTTTTATGGAGTCTCCGAAAAGGTCTGCTACGCCTTTGACGTTTCCTTTTGATGATGATACCAACACTTTGTCTCCATAACGAAGGTGGGTAGATGGGTGTGGGGCTATTTCTATGCCTGCACGGCGAATACGTACCACGGTGGCTTTGTAGTTTTCCATAAGGTTTAGTTCCTCTATGGCTTTTCCTACGATACTTTTTTCGGTGATGAGGTACCAGCGTACTTCTATTTGTCCGCTGGAAGGTATTTCTGCATCAGATTTTTTACCTATTAGCACTTCCATGCGTTCTATGGAGTTAGGTGTACCTACGGCACGTACTACATCGCCAAGGAAGAGTTTTGCGTCTGGTTCTGGTATGACCATAGTGCCGTCTTTTCTCAGTATGCGGGATACGTTGGCTTTGGTCATAAAGCGAAGACGTAACTGGCGGATAGTTTTGCCATCTACGTTTTCATTTGTTACGGTGAAATTTTGACCAATCAACTGAGCAGATTTGCCAGTCATTTCGCTCTTGTATTTTTCTTCTTCTGTTTTGAGGTTGATGCCGAACATTTTGTATGCCAATTTTACAAAAAGTACCACTCCCACTACACCGAAAGGATATGCTATACCGTAACCTATGGATGCGTTGGCAGGGTCAAGTCCGGGTACGCGTGCTGCTGCTTCTATGGCTGCGGCAAGACCGGGTGTAGAGGTCATTGCTCCGTTGAAAAGTCCTACTCCTATTACCATATCCACTCCAAAGAAGTATTCACTAATAAGGGTTACTATTCCTCCTATGGCTATAATGATAAATGTTAGCATGATGAGCTTTTTGCCTTGACTCTTGAAGGCTTCAAAAAAGGAAGGTCCTGCCTGAATACCTATGGTGTAGATAAAGAGTATCAGACCTATGTTTTCCACTATTTTTGGCATATTGAACGGAACACCCAATGCGTTGAATGCCCAGCCTAAGAATATTGCCACGAATATCACGGCAGATACGTCAAAACTGAATCCTGTAATAGATATATTGCCGACGGCCATTCCTATGGCTATCACCAAAAATAGTACTAAGTAGTCTTTGAGAGCAATAGTAGAGAGCAGGTCTTGAAGAAACGCTTCCATTGATTTGATTTTTTGGGTTACAACAAACTGATTTTAGAGTTCTGCAAAAATACGAACAAAATATGGTACTAAGCTAACTTTCTTAAAAAATCCTATGAGAAAACCAAAAACAATGCTAAATTTGCGCTTAATATACATTTTTAGTACCAATAATATAATACAAATACAATGTCTGACATTATCTTAAAAGCGGAAAACCTCACCAAACAATATGGAGATTACACCGCCTTGGACTCTCTTTCGGTAGAAATACCTCGTGGAAGTCTTTTTGGACTCTTAGGACCTAACGGAGCGGGTAAGACAACATTTATCCGTCTTATAAACCAAATACTTATACCTACTTCCGGTAGTATTTTTATAAATGGTGAAAAAATAACACGTGAGCATATTTCAAAAATAGGTTATATGCCCGAAGAACGTGGACTGTATAAAAACCTCACCGTTATGGACCAAGCGATGTACTTGGCTCAGCTTAAAGGTCTTTCGGCATCGCAGGCAAAAAACAGAATACATAAATGGTTAGCCAAGTTTGACATAGAGAATTGGGCAGATAAGAAAATACAGGAACTTTCCAAAGGTATGGCTCAGAAAGTGCAGTTCATAATAAACGTCTTGCATGAGCCTGAGTTTATGATTTTGGACGAACCGTTCAGTGGTTTTGACCCAATAAATGCAGAAATGATACGTTCTGAAATAGAACAAATGTGCCAAAATGGTACTACCGTTCTTTTCTCTACCCACCGCATGGAGTCAGTAGAGCAGATGTGTAGCCATATTTTGCTCATCAACAAAGGCAAAGGCGTATTACAAGGTGAAGTAAGCGAGATAAAAGACCGTTATAAACAAGGCGTTTACCGTGTGGATATAGACATTGTAGCTGAAAAACGCAGCACATTGGAAGCCCTGCCTGAGTTCGTTTCGTGGGAAGAGGAGAAAAACAGCATAAAACCTTCCGCTCTGTTCAAGGTTCAAAATATGGAGGCTCCAAATGAACTTTTGTCAAAACTCACCGAAGTAGGACAGATACATTCCTTTGCTGAGGTTTTACCGTCTATAAACGACATTTTCTTCACTGCTATCGGCGACCCCAAAAACGCTATTTCCAACAATTAAACTCTAATACAATGGCAAAAAGTAAAATAGGACTCATCATAAAACACGAATATCTAACCCGTGTACGCAAAAAATCATTTTGGTTGGTGGGAATACTCACTCCTCTGGCAATAGTTGCTGTGGGAGCTATAATAGGTCTTTTGTCCGTAGCAAATGAAAAACAAGAGACACAAGTAGGTGTGTATGACCTCTCAGGGCGTATCTCTTCAAATATAGAAGGTCGTGAAAACCTTAAATTCATACCGATAAGCACTTCGCTGGATTTGGATAGTGTCAAAAACATGATACGCACTACCGAATCTATAAAAGGTGTGCTGGTAATACCTGAGGACACATCTGCCACATACGCATCCGTAGAGAAAGGTATGATAATGTATTACAGTGAAAACGTGCCTATGGATATTCAAAGTGATATATCTAAACAGGTAGGACGCCTTATTCAGGATACTAAAATACAGAGTTTGGGAGTGGATCCTAAGATTTTGGCGCAGACCAAAACAGATGTCAATATTTCTATGGTGGACATCAGCGCACAGGAAGAAAAAACAGAGAGCGATTTAGTCCAAGGTGTGAAAATAGCGTTAGCATTCACATTGTGCTTTATGCTGTATATGTTTATGGTATTTAGTGGCAACATGGTAATGACCAGCACATTGGAAGAAAAAACAAATAGAATAGTGGAGGTTATAGTATCTTCGGTACGTCCGTTTGACCTTATGGTTGGTAAAATAATAAGCTCAGGTATGGTAGCTATAACGCAGCTTGCTATTTGGGCGGTGATGCTAACGGTGCTTTCTTTGGTGGGAGTAGTGGGAGTAAGTTCTTTTGTTGCCTCCAAAAATGCGGATAAAATAACAGAGATGACTGCTCAGATGTCTGAAAATGCTTCCCCAGAAATGGCTCAGGCAGTGCAGATGAGTCAGAATAGTGATGTTATGGCTAAGGTAACTGAGGTGATGACAGACCTTTCACAGATAGATTTTATATCCATAGGTATAGTTTCGTTAGTGTTTTTCCTTTTGGGGTATTTGTTATACGCATCGTTATATGCGGCTGTGGGTGCAGCTGTGGATAGTCCTAATGATGCAGGGCAATTTGTCTTGCCACTTACTATTCCTATTTTGATAGCTCTGTACTGCGGTATGACTATCATCAATAATCCAAATGGACCAGTGGCTTTTTGGCTGTCTATGATACCGCTTACATCGCCAGTGGTGATGATGGTGCGCATACCGTTTGGTGTGCCAGCGTGGGAGATTGTTCTCTCAGCTGTGTTGCTTTTGGTTACTTTCCTTATTTTTACTTGGATGGCTGCCAAGATATACAGAGTCGGTCTTTTGATGTATGGTACAAAACCTACGTATAAAGACCTTTGGAAATGGATTCGTCAGTCTTAGACGTTTTTATATGAATGGAAAAAGAGAGGCGTAATGCCTCTCTTTTTTTGTTTTTTAGTATTTGTAGAACAAAAAAGCCTCAAAACCACTACCTTTGCATTTGAAATAATAGTAGAAGAAAATGATACATCTTAAAAGCAAAGAAGAGATAGCCAAACTACACCGTGCCGCAGATTTGGTTAGTCGCACACTCGGAATGTTTGCAGGGGAAATAAAACCCGGAGTAAGTACTCTACAACTGGATACATTAGCCGAAGAGTTTATAAGAGACAACGGCGCAACACCATCATTCAAAGGACTTTACGGTTTTCCAAATGCGTGTTGCATATCGCCTAATGCACAGGTAGTACACGGATTTCCCTCCAAAGACCCTATAAAAGAAGGCGACATCATAAGCATAGACTGTGGGGCTTGCATAGACGGCTACCACGGAGACCAAGCATTTACTTTTGCAGTGGGAGAAATAGACCCACGTACAGCCAGACTATTGAAAGTAACACGTGAGAGTATTTACAAAGGACTCTCCCAAGTAAAAGCAGGTAACAGAATAGGAGACATAGGACACGCAGTACAACGTTATTGCGAAGGATATGGTTACGGAGTAGTCAGAGACCTATGCGGACACGGAATAGGTAAAAAAGTACATGAAGACCCACAAGTACCTAACTATGGCTCAGCTCACAAAGGCGAACTGATAGAAGAAGGTATGGTGCTGGCAGTAGAACCGATGATAAATATGGGAACATACCGCGTGCGTCAGCTTAAAGACGGCTGGACTATACTTACCAATGACATGAAACCGTCCGCTCACTTTGAACATGACGTAGCGGTGGTAGATGGTCGTCCTGTCCTTTTATCCACTTACAAATACATAGACATGGCTCAGGGAGTAACATCCGATGAAGAAAAACCATTTGAGTATAATTGGGAGTAATGTTGCACCCGTAGTTATTTTTCATAAAACAGTCATAAAGATATGTAAATATTGTGGTGTTAAAAACGCAATGAATACATTGGAATATTGAGAAAAGAGAGGCTTTTGACTCTCTTTTTTTTGTTTTTATGAAAAAATAAGAGCCTTTTATGGAAAAATAGTCAAATAGTAAAAAAGCATAAAGTTTTGGTCAGCTCATAAGGAATTAATATCTTTGCAAGTCAATAACATAACTGTACACACACACTAAAATGTACGAAATACTAAAACATAAACTCTTAGCACCTAACATATATCTTATGGAGGTGTACGCCCCACGTGTGGCACATTCAGCTCTACCTGGACAGTTTGTAATAGTCCGCACCGGAGAATTAGGCGAACGAATACCGCTAACCGTATGTGATTTTGACCGTGAAAAAGGCACTGTAACTATCGTTTTACAAATAGTGGGAGCATCTTCCAGAAAAATATGCGCTCTGAAAAAAGGGGACACATTTACGGATTTTGTAGGTCCATTGGGACACCCTTCGGAATTTGTAAAAGAAGATGAAGCTACCCTTAAAAGCAAACGCCGTATGTTCATAGCAGGCGGAGTAGGTGCAGCCCCTGTATATCCACAGGTAAAATACCTTTGCGAAAAAGGAGCATCTGCGGACGTTATAATAGGCGGAAAAACAAAAGACTACATCCTTTTTGCAGACCAAATGAGAGCATTGGGAGCAACGGTACACATAGCTACCGATGACGGCTCGGAAGGTTTTCACGGGCTGGTAACTGGACTATTTGACCAGTTAGTGGCACAAGGTGAAAAATACGATGAGGTAGTGGCAATAGGACCTATGATAATGATGAAATTCGTTGCCCTTACCACTAAAAAATACGACATTCATACCATAGCATCACTAAACTCATTGATGGTAGATGGAACGGGAATGTGTGGCGCTTGCCGTGTGAGTGTGGGAGGAAAAACTCTTTTCACATGTGTGGACGGACCTGAATTTGACGCTCACCAAGTGGATTTTGACGCAGCCATGCGTCGTAGCGGTATGTATCGTTCCATAGAAAAGGAAAAAGACTGCCACTGTATGGAAGATTTGGCACAAACACTCCAAAAGTAACTTAAACAAAGAAAGACCATGGCAGTAAAAAGCCCAAGATTATATCCAAAAGAACAAGACCCTCAGGTACGTGCTACCAATTTTGAGGAAGTATGTTACGGTTTCACTTTGGATGAAGCCATAAGTGAAGCATCACGCTGTCTGAACTGTAAAAATCCACGTTGTGTAGGTGCATGCCCAGTATCGGTAAAAATACCAGCATTTGTGCATGAACTATCTGCTGGAAATATAGAAGGAGCAGCTCAGGTAATAGCACAAGACAGCGCACTACCAGCAGTATGTGGTCGTGTATGCCCACAGGAAACACAGTGTGAAGGCTCTTGCATACTCGGCATAAAAGGCGAACCAGTATCCATAGGAAAGCTGGAACGTTTTACCGCAGACTATGTGCGCCAGAGTGGCAAAAAAGTAGAAGTAGAAAAAGCTCCATCAAATGGGCATAAAGTAGCGGTTATAGGTAGTGGACCTTCGGGACTTGCATGTGCAGGTGAGCTTGCCACTATGGGATACACAGTGAAAATATTTGAAGCTCTGCACAAAGCAGGAGGAGTACTCCAATACGGCATACCAGAGTTCCGTCTGCCAAAAGACGAAGTGGTAGCTCATGAAGTGCAAAACGTACAAGACCTCGGTGTAGAAATAGAAACCAACGTCATAATAGGACGCACCATAACCATAGATAGCCTTATGGATGAGGAAGGATACCAAGCTGTCTTTGTAGGCAGTGGAGCAGGTCTTCCTAATTTCATGGGCATAGACGGAGAAAACCTTAATGGCGTGATGAGTGCCAATGAGTTCCTTACCCGTGCCAACCTCATGCGCGCTTATGACCCTATGGCAGATACCCCTATTTACGTTGGAAGCAAAGTAGTGGTAGTAGGCGGAGGAAACGTAGCTATGGACGCTGCACGTACAGCTAAACGTCTTGGCGCAGAAGTAACAGTGGTGTACCGTCGTACAGAAAAAGAACTACCTGCCCGCGCAGAGGAAGTTCATCATGCTGTGCAAGAAGGTATCATTTTCTCTTTCTTAACCAATCCTGTGGCAATAGCAGGAGATGAAAAAGGATTTGTATCTTCTATAAAATGCGTGAAAATGGAGCTTGGCGAACCTGATGCCAGCGGACGTTGTCGTCCAGTTGAAGTAAAAGGCTCTGAGTATGACATAGATACAGATTTAGTTATCATGTCTTTGGGTACCAGCCCTAATCCACTTATCAAAACCACCACACCAGGACTTGAAGCCAATAAACGCGGATGCCTTACAGCTGATGAAAACGGAGCTACAACACGTCCTGGCGTTTTTGCCGGAGGCGATGCTGTAACAGGTGCAGCCACTGTGATACTTGCCATGGGAGCAGGTAGAAAGGCAGCTCACGCAATAGATGAATATATAAAAGCAAATAAATAAAAAATTTTATTTACTTTTACAGTCTGAAACACTGAATAAATAAATATAATAACGATAAATAAAATGGCAAAAGAAAAGAAATTTATCACCTGCGACGGTAACTACGCCGCAGCTCATGTATCTTACCTCTTTTCTGAATTAGCAGCTATCTACCCTATCACACCGTCATCTACTATGGCAGAATTAGTGGACGAATGGGCATCAGCTGGTAAGAAGAACTTTTGGGGAGAAAAAGTAAAAGTAGTTGAAATGCAGTCAGAGGGTGGTGCAGCGGGAGCTGTACATGGTTCTTTGCAGGCAGGTGTGCTAACAAGTACATACACAGCATCTCAGGGACTACTTCTTATGATACCTAATATGTACAAAATAGCAGGAGAACTTCTGCCATGCGTATTCCATGTATCAGCTCGTGCATTGGCTACATCATCACTTTCTATCTTTGGCGACCATGGCGACGTTATGGCTACCCGTCAGACAGGATTTGCTATGTTGGCATCTGCCGGAGTACAGGAAGCAATGGATTTGGCAGGTGTAGCTCACCTTTCAGCCTTGAAAGGACGCGTACCATTTGTGCACTTCTTTGACGGTTTCCGTACATCTCATGAAATACAGAAAATAGAAGAAATAGACGCTGATGCTCTAAAAGCTCTTATAGACGAAAAAGCATTGGCAGAATTCCGCGCACGCGCACTGAATCCTAATGCCCCTGTAACACGCGGTACAGCACAGAACGGAGACGTTCACTTCCAGTCAGTAGAGTCTATCAACTCTTACTACAATGCTGTTCCAGATATAGTAGCAGACTATATGGCAAAAGTATCCAAGATAGTGGGACGTGAATATCATCCATTTGACTACTACGGAGCACCAGAGGCTGAAAATATCATCATAGCTATGGGTAGTGCTACACAGACTATTCGTCAGGCGGTAGATTACCTAAATGCTCAGGGCAAAAAAGTAGGTCTTGTCATAGTACGACTTTTCCGCCCATTCAGTGCAAAACATTTCCTTTCTGTACTACCAAAGAGTGTAAAACGCATAGCTGTTCTTGACCGTACAAAAGAAAGCGGAAGTGCAGGAGAACCTTTGTACCAAGATGTACGCACAGTGCTATTTGAACAAGGTTCTAAGATAGAAGTGGTAGGTGGACGTTATGGTCTTTCCTCAAAAGACGTAACACCAGCTCACATACTTTCAGTATATGAAAATCTTGAATTGCCACAACCTAAAAACAACTTCACTATTGGTATTGTGGATGACGTTACATTCCTATCTCTACCTATCAAGGAAGAGATAGCTATGGCAGACGCTTCTACATTTGAGGCTAAATTCTACGGATTGGGAGCTGACGGTACTGTTGGAGCTAACAAAAACACTATCAAAATCATAGGTGAATCTACCAGCAAATATTGCCAAGCATATTTTGCATACGACTCTAAAAAATCTGGTGGTTTCACATGTTCTCACCTTCGTTTTGGAGACAAAC
>JAQUTH010000075.1 GCA_028709885.1 Flavobacteriales bacterium | reverse complement strand
TTTTTTGTTATATTTTTTAGCAACTACTTGCTAATCAATACCTTACACTATTTCCCTCTTTTGCGCTTGCAAAGGTACTACTTTTTTTCCTCACTTCCAAATGTTTTTACTCTTTTTTTTGAGAAAAAAGCTATTTTTTATTATCTATTTTATAACGCAGCTGATAATAAGCACGTTTGGAGGCTTGCTCCTCTGCCTTCTTTTTTGAAGTCCCTCTACCTTTGGACACACATACACCGTCCAAGATAAGTTTTATACCAAACTGTTGTTCCAAATCATCGTCCTTGGTGTCGCAAACTTCAAACGAAAGCGTCTTTTTAGTCTTCTGCGCCCATTCCACCAAAAGCCCTTTATAACTAGAAACTTTGTGCTCCAACGTTTTTATATCTACATAAGGAGTGATAATGACTCGGTGAAGAAATTTTTTGCACTTATCATAGCCTCTGTCCAAATAAATAGCACCAATGAGAGCTTCCATGGTATCTCCATAAACAGCATCCGGTATTTGAACGTCGCCAAAAGCACATTTTATCTTCTGTTCCAAATGAAGATTTTTTCCAATGATGTTCAGTTGCGCTCGGCTAACTATTTTGGAACGCATCTGTGTAAGATATCCTTCGTTACCTCGCGGTGCACGAGTAAAAAGATAATCCGCTATGGCACACCCAAGAACGGCATCGCCAAGAAATTCAAGTCTTTCGTAATTTATCTTATTGCCATTTTTGTCCCTGCAAGTTACTGATTTATGAGTAAAAGCAGCCTCGTAATACTCCACGCGATGCGGAGTAAATCCAGTCAGTTCCTTGTAATAAGAAAAATTCCCGCAGTTCTTGGAGCTACGGGAATTGAATATTTTTTTCAGAAAATTCATTGAACTTCTAAAATCGGATTAATAGCCCTCCTTTTTAGTCCTGATACTTTTTGAAAAGTACGCAAGCATTATGACCTCCGAAACCAAATGTGTTAGACATAGCCATATTGACTGTTCTGTGCTGTGCTTTACCGAAAGTAAAGTTCAGTTTAGGGTCAAAGTACTCATCGTCTGTAAAGTGGTTGATGGTAGGTGGAACTATGCCATTGTCTATTGACAAGATAACAGAAAGAGCTTCTACTGCTCCTGCTGCTCCTAAAAGGTGTCCTGTCATAGATTTTGTTGAGTTGATGTTGATATTATAAGCATGTTCGCCAAATACTTCTTGAACAGCTTTTACCTCAGCAATATCGCCAAGAGGAGTAGATGTTCCGTGCATATTTATAGCGTCCACTTCCTCAGGTTTTACACCTGCATCTTCCAATGTGTTTCTCATCACAAGTGCTGCACCAAGTCCTTCTGGATGTGGTGCTGTCATGTGGTGAGCATCGGCAGAAAGCCCTCCACCTATAAACTCTGCGTATATTTTAGCGCCACGTGCTTTTGCGTGTTCCAATTCTTCCAAAACTATACATCCAGCTCCTTCTCCCATGACAAAACCGTCGCGGTCTTTGTCAAATGGACGTGAAGCTGTCTTAGGGTCATCGTTGCGTGTAGAAAGTGCTTGCAAGGAGTTAAAGCCTCCTACACCTGACTCTACTATGCAAGCCTCAGAACCACCAGCCAACATAGCTGTGGCTTTGCCCAAACGGATATTGTTAAATGCGTCCACCAATGCTACCGCAGAAGAAGCACAAGCTGCTACTGTTGCATAGTTAGGACCCATCATACCGTATTTTATGGATATATGACCTGCTGCTATATCAGCTATCATTTTAGGTATAAAGAATGGATTGAATCGTGGATTTTGACCACCCTCAGAGAAGCTGATAACCTCCTGTTGAAAAGTGGTAAGACCGCCAATACCTGAACCCCATATCACGCCTATACGCGACATATCCTCTTTTTCAAGGTCAAGCCCAGAGTCTTTGACTGCCTGTTCGGCTACTACCATAGCATACTGAGCGTAAGGGTCCATTTTGCGGGCTTCCTTGCGTTCAATAAACTGGCTAACGTCAAAACCTTTTAGCTCACATGCGAACTGTGTTTTGAACTTTGATGCGTCGAAATGAGTAATCGGTCCGGCACCGCTCACTCCATTTAGCATAGCTTCCCATGTAGATGGAACGTCATTGCCCAATGGCGTAAGTGCGCCCAGACCTGTTACTACTACTCTTTTTAATTCCATAAATCTACTTTGTATCCTGAAAGACTATTTTTGTTGTCCTTCGATATAAGTGATTACTTGACCAACAGTTGTGATGTTTTCTGCTTGGTCATCTGGAATTTGAATATCAAATTCTTTTTCAAATTCCATGATAAGCTCAACGGTGTCAAGCGAATCTGCTCCAAGGTCATTTGTGAAGCTGGCCTCTGGAGTTACTTCGTTCTCATCAACGCCAAGTTTGTCAACGATAATAGCTTTTAATCTTGATGCAATGTCAGACATAATTATATAATAATTTAAAGTTTTCAGTGAGCAAATTTAGGCAAAACTTTTGCTCTTACCACAATGCAAAACAAACTATTTACTTGCTTTTATCAATTGATAAATTGTTGTGATTTGAATATCAACGTTTTAAGTGTGAAAAAAAATTTACTTTTTTTGTCATTTTTTTTTGCACATCATATTCTTTTTACGTTTTTTTGCCATGATTTTAACAATATGAACACACATTACTTATAAAAAATGAAACGCATCGCTGTTTTTGCATCGGGCAACGGGTCAAATGCTGAAAACCTTATCAATTATTTCCGTGAGAATGACTTGGCAGATGTTTCTCTCGTTTTGACAGATAACCCAAAGGCAAAAGTCATTTCCAGAGCAGAAAAACTCTTTGTCCCACACGTAGTTATAACGCCGCAAGAACTCAGCAATGGGAGCGTCTTGGAACGGTTGAAGAAAAACAAAATAGACTTTGTAGTCTTGGCTGGATTTTTAAGAATGGTGCCAAAAAACATAGTAGAGGCTTTCAAAGACCGAATAATAAACATTCACCCTGCTCTTTTGCCTTCATACGGAGGGAAAGGAATGTACGGCATCAATGTACACAAAGCCGTGGTTGATGCTGGTGAAAATGAAACAGGCATTACCATTCACTATGTCAATGAGAATTACGATGACGGAGACATCATTTTCCAAACCACTACCGATGTATATCCAGATGATACCCCAGAGGATGTAGCCGAAAAAGTCCACGCTTTGGAAAAACAATACTTGCCACAGATAACAGAAGAGCTATTAGAGGAACTTTAACTTTTGTTATATCTCTTTTAATACCTTTTAATGTGGTACATTAAATGTAAAATGCTATTTTTACACCATAAAGAAAACAGCATGATAAAAACAGCATTTTACAAATATATTTTCTCTGCAATATTGATATTCGCTTGCTCTGGCATATACGCCCAACAAAGCGAAGAAGACATTGCGGACAGTTCTGTTTACACACCTTCTTTAAGTAAGGCTGCCAGTCATTACCAGAATATGGCACGCAAAAAAGTGCAGTACAACATAGATATGCGCGGTTTTGTCAGCACGTGGGGCAGTGAAAACACAGCTTGGGGTTTTGGAGTGCGTCCTGAGGCTACGTTTGCTGTTGGTAAAAAAGTAGATATAACAGTAGGTATAGACGTTACACAGACATACTACAACGGTGCTGCATACATTCCTTTTGGCGCAGTACGGGGAAATGATGATAAATACCGCGGTAACACTACCGATGCCATACTATATGTAGCGACTTCTTATTACGCAACAAAGCGTCTTACGGTGTACGGCAGTGCTTTTGTAAACCTTAATGCCGACGGCAATCCTTTCCTTCCCTCCAAAGGTTTTTCAGTAGGGGCAGACTACCGCATAGGACGCCGAAGCAGCATAGGATTTAATTTTACATACATAGACGGAGGTATGCCTTATTACGGATACGGTCCTTATGGTTTCTGTTCTCCGATAGGGCTTTCAGACATGGGCTACCCTTATTTATAAAAAAATTTCAAGATGATAACACTTACCACTTGCCAAAATGCCTTGCAAGCTAACATAATAAAAGGTCATTTGGAAGACCAGGGCATACCGTGCGAGGTGGTGAACCAGGATTCTCAGCTTCTTGCCCTCAATGTTTTAATGGACCCATATTCCATTCGTATTTTAGTAGATGAAAAAGACATAAACGTAGCACAAGAAATACTGAAAAAGACATACCCTGATACTTATCCTTGTCCTGTGTGCGCAAGTGAAAAAACATACATTGTAGATGATTTGGCTGGTAAAAGTCTTTCTTACCTTCTTTTTTCATACATTTTCAAAAAGAGAAAAACGCACCATAAATGCACCAAATGCGGGGCGGATTTTTACAAACAAGAATAAAATGAATATTTTTTCCCGTTACATACCCATACACCGTCAAATATTTTTCTTCGTTGCCATACTGATAACGGTGAGTCTTGGCTTTTTCTCAGCCATAGCCATTTATCACGTAGGAAAAGGACAAAAAGAGCTTCTCTTAAAAAATCAATCTCATGATATTTCTGCTGTAAAAAGTCAAGTGGACTATGCTCTCAGAGGTAAAAAAACACTGGACTTTCGTTCATTTTATCAACTGTCTACCATACAAATCCTTGACCTCACATCTTCAACTTACAAATTAGGGATAGACATTTATGACACCACTGGTTCACATTTATTTAAAAGCTCAACAGACTATTCCGCTCTGTATTACAACAATTACAGCGGCATAAACAGACAAGGTAACCACCTATCCACCATTATCTTAGATAGTCTAAAAAAGAAAAACACATACAGCACCAAAGAATACGAACAAGACAGCACCGTAGTGGTGAGCGTCTATTCATACCTCTACACACCTGAAAAGGACAAAACAGGTATCATACGCTTGATGTATCCTCAAAATATGTACATGGACGGAGGCAACATAGAATCTTTGCGCAGTAAGCTGTCCTACACCTTCATTATACTTTTGGCGGTAGCTGGAATAATATCATTACTTATAGCCCGAGGGATAATGCTTCCACTTAAAAAACTAGGACATTCTCTATCTGAAATATCAGCATACAGCACTGCCAAAGAGATTAAAAGTACATCTTATTCGTCGGAACTACGCCCTTTGGTAGATGCCTATAACGATATGCTCATCCGCGTGCACACCAGTAGCACTGACATGGCCGAGACAGAAAAAGAGCGCGCCTGGGCGCAAATGGCAAAAATAGTTGCACATGAGATAAAAAATCCTCTCACACCTATGCGTCTATCGGTTCAGAGCTACGCCATGACCTTTAACCCTGAATCCGCCGATGCCCGCAAAAAAGCCGACGAACTATGCAACATTTTAATAGAACAGATAGATACACTTTCTCATATAGCAGATTCGTTTGCCTCATTTTCCACATCGGAACACGCACAAACGCCTTCATCGTGTAACATCTGTGAAATAGTACCTCTCTCGGCTGGCATATACCGCACCAAAGATATTACCATAAACGTGCCTTCATTCCCAATGAACATACCTTTGGACAAGACTTCGGTAGTGCAAATAGTATCCAACATAGTAAAAAACGCTCTTGAAGCAGCCAAAGAGGATACTCCTGCACACATAGAAGTAACGGTAGAAAAAAGTGAGAACTTTGCCGTTCTTTCCATAAAAGATAACGGCATAGGAATGAGTGAAACAGTTAAAAATGAAATATTTAAACCGTCCTTTACCACCAAAACTTCTGGCATGGGTATGGGACTGGCTATCATTCATCGCATGATATATACCGTGGGTGGCAACATAACATGTACTTCTGAGCAGGGAAAAGGTAGCGAATTTATCATAAAAATACCTCTTTTGTAATAAATAATGTATATTTGTGTTTCTTTAACAAGTAACACCACAGATATATATGAATAACGAAATAATAACTCCTGCGGCTTACAGTCCAGAAAAATACCTACATCTATTAAAAGATAAAAGAGTTGCCTTTGTAGGTAACCAGACTTCTGAGGTCAGAAAACAGCATACACTTGATTTTCTGCTATCTAACGGAGTAAACGTAGTAAAAATATTCGGGCCTGAGCATGGTTTTCGCGATATGGCAAACGATGCTACTCCCGTAGTAGATAAAATAGACATAGCTACTGGTCTTCCTGTCATTTCCCTATACGGTTCCATAGAAAAACCTACCGATGAACACCTGAGCAACGTTGACATCATAGTTTATGACATCCAAGACGTAGGCGTACGTTTTTACACATACATATCCACCCTCAGCTACATAATGGAGGCAGCCGCTGAAAATAACATACCAGTCATGGTGCTTGACCGTCCAAATCCAAATGGGCATTATGTGGACGGAAATATCCTTGACATGGCATTTTCTTCATTCGTAGGACGACACCCAGTACCGATAGTATATGGCATGACAGTAGGCGAATACGTCTCTATGGTAAACCAAGAAGGTTGGTTAAAAGACGGAGAACACTGCGAACTGATAGTGATACCACTTAGCGGATACAGCCATGACAAACATTACAGTTTGCCTGTAAAACCCTCGCCTAATATGCCTGATGATAAGGCTATAAACCTTTACCCGAGTACTTGTTTTTTTGAAGGTACTGCACTGAATGAAGGACGTGGCACCGATTTCCCATTCAAAGTATTCGGCAGTCCACAGCTACCAGAAACTGGTTTTTCGTACACACCTATGCCTAACAACGGTGCTTCTGAACCTCGTTTCAAAGGCATTTTGTGCCACGGCATTAACCTTTCACAATACCCGGAACACCTCAGCCGTGTCAATCTTGAATGGGTGATATGGGCGTATCACAACTATCCCGATAAAAAACATTTCTTCATACCTTTCTTTAACAATTTAGCTGGTGGCACCACCATAAAAAACCAAATAATAAGTGGTATGAATGCAGATGAAATACGTGCCACATGGACGCAAGGACTGGATACTTTCAAAAAAATGCGTGCCAAATACCTCCTTTATCCCGATTTTGAATAGAAAAACATCATGGGAATAATCATCCGTCAGTCTTTTTGGAATATGGTAGCCACCTACACAGGTTTTGTGTTGGGTGCGGTAAATGTACTGATACTGTACGCTAACTTTTTTTCAAAAGAAAACTACGGGTTGGTCATGTCATTGGTGTCTCTATCTGCCATAGTGATGCCTTTTATAGCTATCGGGATGAACAACGCTCTTTTGCGTTTTTCTCCTACCGAAAAAGACAAAAATGCACTTTTGAGCTTTTCTCTTTTTGTGCCTACAGTAGCATTTTTTGTCATAGGTGGTATTCTGTGGTGGAAAAATGATTTCTTTGTAGCTTTTTTTCCTCAGGGAGAAATACTGAAAGACTTTGCGTGGCTGGGGTTTGCAATAGCTGTATTTTCTGCATTTTTTGAAGTCTTTTACGGTTACGCACAAGCTCATTTGCGGAGCATAGAAGGCGTGGTGCTGAGGGAGCTTTTCTACCGCGTGGCTACATCGGTACTGCTTTTTGCGGTGTTTTTTGGCTGGATAGACGAACTACAATTTTGTTATTACCTCACAGCTTCGTTTGCTATAAGACTACTCCTTATGATGATGGTGTGCTACCGCTGCGAGCCTTTTCACCTAAAATGGTTTGACTGGAAAAAATACCGCCACATAATAACATACGGTGCTTTTTCATCTCTTGGCATGGCAATATGGGCAGCTCTTTTGGAATTTGATAAGTCCATGCTCCCTTTTTACGAAAGTCTGACAACAGAAGCTTACTACACCCTGGCGGTGTTCATCGGCATGACAGTGGCTGTGCCTTACAGGTCTTTGTACCAAATAGCCAACCCTATCCTTTCAAAAGCAATAGCCGAAAACGATGTAGAACGGCAAAAGGATTTGGCATACAAGTCTTCACTTAATTCATTGATACTGTGCGGGCTGTTCTTTTTGCTTATAAACTGCAACATAAACGACATTTACAGTATGTTGCCAAAAGGCTATGAAAATGGTATCACTGTGGTTTTAATCATCAGTGTGGCAAAGTTGATAGACTCTATATCTGGACTGGCTGGTTCACACATAGTGTATTCCAAATACTACCGTTGGGATTTGGTGTTTTCGGTATGTCTTATGGCGTGCATCATAGGGACTAATTTTTATTTCATTCCTCGCTGGGGTATGAATGGCGCATCTATGGCTACGCTAATATCTCTTTTGTTTATCAACAGTCTGAGGGTGTGGTTTGTTTGGAAGCGTTTTGGTGTTTTCCCCTTCAAGACAAATTCTTTTGTGATAATGGGTATCTTGGTTGTTTTTTACTTTGTTTTCTCTTCTCTGTCATGTGAGCATTTGGGAAATAAATGGCTTTCTGTATGCGTCATTCTAACTAAAAGCATAGTTATAACAGTGGCATTAGGGTACGTGATATACCGCACAAAATATTCTACGGATATAAATCAGATGATTTGTTCCGTTATGAAAAAACTAAAAAACAGTTAGACTAAAAAACGTGCTCTCCCTCTGAAAGGACACTTTCATATAGATAATTGAGTTCTTTTTTGAGTACCGATTTTTTATTCTCTGGCATGGATAGTCCGTCCAAAAGGTGTGGATTTTTGTAAATAGTACGACAGCACACCAGTCCTTTGGCTATAAGAAGCTCTTTTTCTGCCTTGGTAAGACATGACAGACACGTTATAGGGAACATTCCGTACAGTTGTATCCAGTCCTTTAATCCTTGACCTTTCGGGTAGTCCCAGCTCAGTATTTTCAGTCCGTATGCCTCTGCAAAAGTTATAGCATCATTGGTAAAACGGGTGTTGGTAGCTATCCACTGTTGATATACTTTGCCTTTGAACTCCTGATACTGACTCCACGCATTCTCCAAATCTCTGTAACGTGAAAGTATGTACATAGGCACCTTGACATCACTTTTAGCAGCTGGATTGACGTGATATTTACATTCTACGGTAAAAATACGCTCATGATTTTGAGCCACTACATCTATCTCATGTGTTACCGCAAAACCTTTTAACACCATGCCCACTTTTACATCATAACCTTTTTCCACAAAAAGGTCCCCCACAAAACGTTCAAAAGGATAGCCAGTGTTTCCCAACTGTGTTATTGCGTCTTTCAATCGATACCTCACGCTGGAACCTTTGGAGTATTTGCGCAGAAGGTTAAAAGTCTTT
This sequence comes from Flavobacteriales bacterium, assembly GCA_028709885.1. Classification (GTDB taxonomy): domain Bacteria; phylum Bacteroidota; class Bacteroidia; order Flavobacteriales; family UBA1820; genus Merdimorpha. Next base: position 244 of record JAQUTH010000075.1, on the reverse strand, counting down.
TTGTATATCTCTTTGGTGGTGATGCCTTCATAGGCTTCCAATTTTACAGCACGGATAATAACTTCGGCGGTATGGTCGTCCACGCCAACTCCTTTTAGGGAATAATATATTTTCTGAGGGTCAAAAGGGGCTTTTTCTCCCGATTTTTTGGTAACGTTCAGGTCGTATTTTTTTATTTCAGGTATCATAGTAGTAAAGTATATAGTTAAAAACTCTATTTTATCTCTTCAAAAGGGACATCATC
>JAQUTH010000074.1 GCA_028709885.1 Flavobacteriales bacterium | reverse complement strand
CAGCGTGCGGGTATTTTCCAGCAGTTCATCTATGTTTCTACCTGAAAGTTCGCCGTAACTGCCTGCTCCACTTGGGTGTTCACTATTGTATTTTTCTACATCAAAATACACAGAACCTTCTGATATGTAGGCATATCCTTTGTCCAAAATGTCCTTGACTATACCTATCTGTTCTATTATATGACCAGTGGCGGTAGGTTCTATGGACGGTATTCTACAACCTAAAAGGCGAAGTACGGTATGAAAATCGTCAGTGTAGCGTTGTACTATTTCCATAGGTTCCAATGCTTCCAGACGTGCTTTTTTAGCTATTTTGTCCTCTCCTTCATCGGCATCGTTTTCCAAATGTCCAGCGTCTGTTATATTACGGACATAGCGCACTTTGTATCCTAAATGTGTCAAATAACGGAACATCATATCAAAAGACATAAATGTACGGCAGTTGCCCAAATGGACGTTTGAATATACCGTAGGTCCGCAGACGTACATTCCCACCATACCTTTTACGGTAGGGGTAAACACCTCTTTTCTACTTGAAAGAGAGTTATGCACGTAAAGTGTATTTTCTTCGTATAGAGCCATAACTTACTGGTAATGTGTATCTAATTCTATATATTTCAAAAATTCTTTTCTCACTTCTTCGTTTTGGAAAACACCACCATATTCAGCTGTAACGGTGCTTGAAGCCACGTCCCGTATGCCTCGCGAGTTTACACAAAGGTGTTTTGCATCTACTATGCACGCCACGTCTTGTGTGCCAAGAGCAGACTGTAATTCTCTGACTATCTGCATGGTGAGGCGTTCCTGTACTTGTGGGCGTTTAGCGTAGTAATCAACTATACGGTTCAGTTTTGAAAGACCTATAACGCTACCTTTTGATATGTAAGCAACGTGTGCTTTTCCTACTATCGGCAGGAAATGGTGTTCACAGGTGGAGTACAGAGTGATGTTTTTTTCCACCAGCATGTGTCCGTAGCGATATTTATTTTCAAAAGAAGACATACGTGGTTTATTATCAGGGTTGAGTCCTGAAAAAATTTCTTTCACGTACATCTTAGCCACCCGTCGTGGTGTATTTCTAAGACTATCATCTGTTAGGTCAAGTCCTAAGGTGTGCATTATGTGGCGGAAATCATTTTCTATGACTTCCATTTTTTCCTCATCTGACATATCAAAAGCATCTTCACGCATAGGTGTGTGAGTATTTTCGCTTATTGGCATGTCATCGTCGTTGTTTATTTCTTCTTGTAACATGGTATATGGTTTTTATGTATCGGCTATGCCAAAAACATATTTAAAAGTGCAAAGCCTGAATTTGCAAAGATAAGTATTAATGGGGTACATTGGTACTTTTTATCTAAAAATCAATATTATCTGCTTCCATTTTTTGAAAAATACACCCGATACCCGTACCTTTGCACCACGGATTTTTTGCCGTAAAAAGAAATAAAAATATATAAAATGGACATACAAGCCACATTAAAAGACACCATTTCCTCTATCTTAAAGGAAAAATACGCCATAGAAGACGCTAAAACAGACCTCTCTGCCACTCGTGCGGAATTTGCAGGAGACCTCACGTTGTTGGTTTTCCCTTTTGTTCGCGCCTCTAAAAAAAAACCTGAGGACACTGCCAAAGAAATAGGAGAAGCCCTTTTGGAAAAAATACCAGATGTGGTATGTGGTTTTAACGTGGTAAAAGGCTTTTTGAACATAGAAATATCCAAAAACATCATAGCCGATGAGTTTGACAAAGCATACAGCACGGAAATGTTTGGATACATTGCTCCAAATAAAGATGAAAAAGCTATCATGGTAGAATACTCTTCACCAAACACCAACAAACCTCTTCACCTTGGACACATCAGAAACAACCTCTTAGGGTATTCGGTGGCGCGTCTTTTGGAGGCAAGTGGTAAAAAAGTCATAAAAACTCAGATAATAAATGACCGTGGCATACACATATGCAAGTCTATGCTGGCATGGAAACTCTTTGGCAATGGCGAAACACCTGAAAACACAGGCGAAAAAGGAGACCACTTGGTGGGTAAATACTATGTGGAGTTTGACAAAGCGTACAAGAAAGAGATAGACGAACTCAAAGGCAAGGGAATGAGTGAGGAAGATGCTAAAAAGAACGCTCCTCTTATCATCCAAGCGCAGAAAATGCTAAAAGCATGGGAAGAGAAAGACCCAGAAGTGCGAGCCCTTTGGGAAATGATGAACACATGGGTATATGGAGGATTCAAACAAACATATGAACGCCTCGGAGTAGCATTTGACAAAAACTACTACGAAAGCAACACCTATCTTTTAGGAAAAGACAACGTAAACGAAGGACTTGAAAAAGGCGTTTTCTATCGTCGCGCTGACGGCTCTGTATGGATAGACCTCACACCAGACGGGCTGGACGAAAAACTTGTCCTCCGCGGCGACGGTACATCTGTTTACATCACTCAGGATATAGGAACAGCCATTTCTCGTTTCAAAGAATTTAATATAGACAGTCTCATTTACACCGTGGGCAATGAGCAGGACTACCATTTCAAAGTCCTTTTCCTTATCCTTAAAAAACTGGGATACCAATGGGCTGACAGACTCTACCACCTATCTTACGGCATGGTAGACCTACCTACTGGCAAGATGAAATCTCGTGAAGGCACCGTAGTAGATGCCGATGACCTTATGGATGACATGGTACGCACCGCCCGCGAAATATCCGAAGAGTTGGGTAAACTGGACGGTATGAGCTCACAAGAAAAAGACTCTCTGTACAACATGATAGGAATGGGTGCACTCAAATACTTCATCCTAAAAGTGGACCCTAAAAAACGCATGATGTTCAATCCTAAGGAATCCATAGACTTCAACGGCAACACAGGTCCTTTCATTCAGTACACATACGCCCGTATACAGTCCATAAAACGCAAATATGGGGACCTACCAAAAGAGGCTGTAAAAATAGGCACTCTTGATCCACGTGAGGAAAACATCATCAAGAACATAGCCAATTTCCCGTCCGTGATACAAAAAGCAGCCGCAGCACAATCTCCCGCTCAGGTAGCCAACTACGTGTACGATTTGGTCAAAGAATACAATTCTTATTACCAGAACGTGCCTATGCTATCTGCCGAAGATGAAAATGTAAAGACTTTCCGCGTTCAACTATCAGACATGGTAGGACGTGTCATCAAAAACGCTATGGCTACAATGGGTATTGACGTGCCAGAGCGCATGTAATTCAAGGCAAAATGAAAAAAATATACAACATCACTTTTTCCGTGGACTCATCCATTGAAAATGAATGGATAGACGCAGTTCAAAAAGACTTCATACCCACTCTGTTGGCACATCAAGCGGTACGTGGGGTTGATTTCATTCAAGTGAACACACCGCAGGAAATGGCAGAACAAGGCAGTAGCACATTCACCATTCAGTTAGGATTTGACTCACAAGAGATGTTGGACACCTTTTTAGGAGAAAAAGAATACGCTGCCGAAAAAGCCCTCAAAGAACGCTTTGGAGAAAAATATCTCACGTTCCGTTTAGTTCTGAACAATATATCAAGCCATAAAAAATAACACCATGTCGCAAAAAGAGGTACGAGCCAAAAAATACTTAGGACAGCATTTTCTAAAAGACCTGTCCATAGCTCAGGACATAGTGGACGCATGCCTGCCTACACTCAGCAATAACGTCTTGGAAGTAGGACCGGGCATGGGAGTACTCACACAGTACCTCTTGCAAAAAGACATGAACGTTCGCGTGGCAGAAATAGACACCGAGAGCGTGGAATACCTCAAACTGAATTTTCCACAGCTTCACGGGCGCATCATAGAAGGAGATTTTTTAAAGATGAACCTCTGCGATGTCTTCCACAGTGAACCTTTTACCTTGATAGGTAATTTTCCGTACAACATATCATCACAGATAATGTTCCACGCCTTGGACTACACCGAGAAAATACCTCAAATAGTGGGAATGTTTCAAAAAGAAGTAGCCGAACGCCTCACCGCCACACACGGCAGTAAAGTTTACGGCATACTATCTGTTCTGCTTAAAGTATATTACGACACCGAATACCTTTTCACTGTTGACGAAAACGTTTTTAACCCACCGCCAAAAGTAAAATCGGGAGTTATACGTCTGGTACGCAAGACAGACATTCCAAATGATTTTGACCCTGAAATGCTAAAAAAAATAGTCAAAGCTGGCTTTAACCAACGCAGAAAGACACTCCGCAACGCCTTAAAACCTCTGGGCATACCACCGCTGGTAGCGCAAAGTCCATACTTGGATATGCGTGCCGAACAGCTTCCGTACACATCTTTTTTGGAATTAACACGTCTATATACCGCTGACAAATAAGAATGAAACGCATTTTTAGGAAAAACACCATTTGGTCTCTGCTACCTCTTTTTGTATTTTTTGCCACATACCTCATCACTTCTGTCATAGTAAATGATTTTTACAAAATGCCTATAACAGTGGCGTTTGTAATTTCTGTGGCTGTATCTATCTTTATGACTAATGATGTGAGTATCTCTGAACGTCTCACCCTTTTTTCCAAAGGCGCAGCTGACAAAAACATAATGCTGATGATATGGATATTTATCCTGGCAGGGGCATTTGCATCGGCAGCCAAAGCCATGGGAGCGGTAGATGCCACAGTAAACCTCACCATGCACATTTTGCCTGAAAATATGCTCTTGGCTGGTCTTTTCATAGCATCATGTTTCATATCTTTTTCGGTAGGGACATCAGTGGGGACAATAGTGGCTCTGGTGCCAATAGTAGCTGGTATTTGCGCAGCCACAGGTCTTGACGGAGCATACGTTACCGCCATAATAGTGGGAGGTGCTTTTTTTGGAGACAACCTTTCTTTTATATCTGACACTACCATAGCTGCCACACAGACGCAGGACTGTCTTATGAAGGATAAGTTCAAGGTAAACAGCATGATAGTAGTCCCTTGCGCTGTAATCATCATGTTTATTTATATTTTTCAAGGATACAACGTAGAATACCTTTATGATATGGGCGATGTACAGTGGGTCAAGGTAATACCTTATCTTTCTGTTATAATTTTAGCTCTTATAGGTATTAATGTCATGGTTGTTCTGATAATAGGTATCATTCTAACGGGAGTGGTAGGCATTTTCACAGGTGGATTTGACATTTGGGGGTATGTAGGAGCAATGGGCAATGGCATTGATGGCATGGGACAACTCATAGTGGTAACGCTTTTGGCAGGTGGTATGCTGGAAATGATACGCTATAACGGCGGTGTTGATTTCTTGATACGCAAACTCACCAGTCATCTTTCTTCTGCCAAAATGGGCGAACTGAGCATAGCAGCCATGGTTTCTTTTGCCAACGTCTGCACTGCCAATAACACCATAGCCATCATCACCACAGGAAAAATAGCCCGCGATATAAGTCAAAAATTCGGCATAGACCCAAGAAAAACAGCCAGTATTCTGGATACTTTTTCGTGCTTTGTGCAGGGAATAATACCATACGGAGCGCAAATGCTCATGGCATCACAACTATCGGGACAATCTCCTCTGTCTATCATTTCCAACCTTTATTACCCTTTTGCCATAGGCGTGGCAGGTATTTTGGCTATATTTCTACGCTACCCAAAAAAATACACCGCCACTATTTCCCAAAAAAGTGAAAATGTTATATAACAGACAACATTTTCAGTACCGAAGAGAGTTGAAGTACTGATTTTATCTGCAACTTTTGAAAAATGCGTCTTTTATACGTGCTAATAGTTTTTTCGCTCAGTCCTAAGAGTTGTCCTATTTCTTTATTTTTTTTCAAAGACAAAAGAGCCATAGCTACCTGATACTCACGGCTGGAAAGTTTATCCCTACGACGTTTCAGACGCATTATTTTCTTTGTATCGCTACTTTTTAGAATGTCTATTTTTTCCATAAAAGCCTCCACCTGGGCGTCCATTTTAATAGCCGCGTCAAAGAGATTTTCGGGAATATACTTCTGCATATCGTCTTTAAGGAGCAGTATTTTGGCTCTATCGGAAAAAACATCTCTTTCGTTTCTACAAAAAGACATTAGAGAATCCTCTGTGGTTATCACCAAATCAAAATCACCAGCATTCTTGCCAATAGAGCATGTAGAACACTGTATGTGAAGTGTTTTATCTTTTTTTAGAAGTGCTGCCGAAAGACCTTCCAGATAGTAAGCGTTAGGATGTGATATAAATATATTCATCATAATATGTATTTGGCTACAAATATAGTATTTTTAATTACGCTGTATAGTTTTTCCTACATTTATTTTAAAGATAAAAAAGCGTATTTTTTCAGTAAAATAAGTAACTTAGCCAAATAATTCAAAACCGAAAAAGATGTTACTAACCACCACTCCCCAAATAGAGGGTAAAAAAATAACCCGATACTACGGAATAGTATCGGGAGAAACTATCATAGGAGCCAATATGTTCCGGGATTTCTTTGCCAGCATACGCGACGTAGTAGGTGGACGCGCAGGTTCTTATGAACACGTATTAAGAGAAGCCAAACAAACTGCTCTGCGTGAATTGGAAGAACAAGCCTCTGCAATAGGGGCTAATGCAGTAGTAGGAATAGACCTTGACTATGAGACAGTAGGCGCAAACGGCAGTATGCTCATGGTAACAGCAGCAGGCACAGCTGTTTGGATAGAAGATTAGAGCATTACGACTCCTTCTATGGTAGATGCCTGACGATATTTGGCTATCACGTCATCTGCCGAAGGCATCATAAGACTGACTGTAACGCTGGTATAGGTACCCTTAGCGGAAGGCTTGGTACTTATCACTGCACCTGTACAGTCAAAAAGCGCACTCACAGCACTCGTCTGAGCGGTGGGTACTATAAACTTGTACGTGTAAATGGAAGGAAAATGCGTGGTTGATTCCAATTTTGCTTTGAATTTTTTGTAAAATTCCTCTGGTGTTTCTTTCTGTTCCATATCGTTTTATTTTTCGTTTTTCTTTGTTTTTTGACTAAGTGCTTGCGTGTTTCGTTCCCAAAAAACGCCGTTTGAATATCCCTGTATCCGTTTATCATCTTCCGCCATAGACAGACGGTGCTGCGCCATAGCGCAATATTCTTCATTTATCTCCACTGCGCAAAAATGCCTGCCCAGCTTTCGGGCTACAACAGCAGTAGTGCCACTGCCCATAAAAGGGTCAAAAACCATATCTCCCTCTTTTGAACTGGCGAGAATTAGTTTGGCGATGAGCTTTTCAGGCTTTTGAGTAGGATGTGGGGTGTTTTCTGCCATAGACCAGTACGGTATGCTTATATCATCCCAAAAATTAGACGGGTATGTCATACGAAAACGTCCTTCTGTGCTTTCCTGCCAGTCTTTTGGTTTACCGTCCACTTGATATGGAGCTATAACGCGCCTTTTTTGTTTCACTGCCTCTACGTTGAAAAAATAATCATCGGCGCTTTTTACCCCAAACCAAATATCCTCCATGCCGTTTTTCCAGTTGGAAAGAGCTCCACGACCTTTCTCTCGTTGCCACGTTATACGGTTGAGCACCACCAAATGTTTTTCCATAACACGTTGAAGAGCAGAAGTACATTTCCAATCCCCACAAAGGTAAAGACTGCCGTTATCACTTAGCTTATCGCACACCTTAGGGAACCATGTCATAAGATAATTCATGTACTGCTCATCGGTCATGGACTTAAACATTTTTCCACCGAAATCCTTAGATAAATTGTACGGCGGGTCTATGATTATAAGTTGCGCAAAACCATTTGGCAAAGCATCAAGAGCCTCTAACACATCTCCACAAAACACCTTGTCTGTAATATCATCCGCACATATTTTGCCAACAGGCGTTATATCTTTCAAATAAAACTCCTTCTGCTGTTCGGTAAGACAAATGGTCTTGTTTCTCTGCGACGGCTCTCCCATAAATATATTCTTTTTTTTGCTTATCTATCTATTTTTATCCACAACAGAAAATAACTCACCGCAAATAACCACGGTAGCTCCACTGTTTTCCTTTACGTACTCACCTGCACTCACAGCTGCACTTTGGTATTTATTTTCATCGCTGAGCAGTGAAGAAAAAACATCTTCCGCTTCCTTTTCATCACTCACCACCAAAAGACCGCCCTTTTTCTTCATACCAACAGCCTCGTTGTACATATCATAACGCGGACCACACACCACAGGACGTGCAAAAACAGCAGGTTCCAACACATTGTGTATGCCAGTAGGTGTCCAACCTCCTCCCACATAAGATATGTGAGCATAACTATATACCTTTGTCAAAATGCCTATCGTATCTAAAATAAGCACTTTGCTACCAAAAAGAGCATCACCTGAAAGCTGACTGTACAGCATAGAAGGGACTTTTAGCGCATTTCTAAATGCTGAAATAGCTGCATAATTCATCTGATGAGGTGCAACCACGTATTTAAGTCTTGGTGTTTTTATGGAATTAATAACATGAGCAATAACGCGGTAATCATCTTCCCATGCAGAACCCACCACTATCACTTTATTTCCCTGAGTAAAAGTATCCATAAACGGTAACTCATTATCAGCCACCAGAATATCTACCACACGGTCAAAACGGGTATCTCCTGCCAATGAATGATTTTCAAGACCTATCCCTCGGAGTAAATCATCGCTCTTTTTGTCCTGAGTAAAATATGCGTAAACATACCTAAAAGGTTGCGAAAAAAGCCTCCATATTTCTTGAAAAAAACACTGTTTTCCTTAAAACGAGCGCTTATAAGATACAGAGGTATATGGCGACGATGTATCTCAGTGAGGATATTTGCCCAAAACTCATATTTAATGAACACCACCTGCGATGGGTTCACTATGTCTATAAAATCTCTACCTGCTTTCGGAGTATCCCACGGCAGATAGCACACCACATCGGCTCCACAATAATCATGGCGCACCGTATAACCAGATGGTGAAAAGAAAGTAAGTATTATCTGAATGTCAGCATCTTTGGCTTTAAGAGCCTCCATAACGGGACGTCCCTGCTCAAATTCTCCCAATGAACTGGCGTGAAACCACAGTCTTTTTTCACTCTTTGGCAAAGAGGATATCTTTTTTTTGAGCTCCTCCCGCCAATTTTTCCTGCCTTTAACCGCCTCGGCAGACTTAGCATTAAAAAGAGCATGAAGACGTACCCCAGCACTGAGGGCATACATAGCTGCGTTGTATAGAATATTCATTATATCACTCTGTTGCCTAATTCTTTATTCAGCAGCACACGTGTGGCGGTGAGCTGTTTTAATTGTTCCATGTAAGTTATTCGTTGTTCTTCTGTTACACCTTCTTCGTTCATATTTTTCAGTGCTTCATCTATCATCATGCTCACGTGCATATCTTTGTAACGAAGTATCAAATCACGGGTATATGTGGCTGCCACAAAATCAAAAGATGTAATGTCTACGCCTACTTTTGACCATTTATGCAGAGGAAAAGGCTCTGCCATGATGTCCGACACCACACGTATGACATCTGTATCTTCGCTTCGCAAAATGACATCATGCGTTATGGCAGAAGACGCATCTACCATTTCTTTTATAGCGTTGTACACCACAGAGAGAGTATGGTCTGTCATAGTTATGTTATCTACCGTGAG
>JAQUTH010000073.1 GCA_028709885.1 Flavobacteriales bacterium | reverse complement strand
GGCTTAAAAAATTGGCTTACCCTATTGAGAACAAAAAAAGCGGATTCTACCACCTCTTTGAGTTTACAATGCCAGGCGAAAAAGTTGCAGCATTTGAAACTGAATACCGCCGCGACGAACGTGTAATGCGTTTTCTAACAGTTGCTTTGGACAAATACGGTGTTGCATACGCTGTACAACGTCGTGAAAAGCTGAAACAAAAATCCGTTAACGCTTAATCTATCAGACAAAAATGGAAAATAACATAGAAAACCAAAACGCAGAGGCACAAAATTCAGCAAATAACGAAGTTCGTTATCTTACTCCTCTTGCCATAGAATCAGGGAAACAAAAGAAATACTGCCGTTTCAAACGTCTTGGTATCAAATACATAGACTACAAAGACGCAGATTTCCTTTTGAAATTTGTAAATGAACAAGGTAAAATTCTGCCTCGCCGTCTAACAGGAACTTCACAGAAATTCCAAAAGAAAATAGCAGCAGCAGTAAAAAGAGCTCGTCATTTGGCACTTCTGCCATACGTAGCTGATATGTTAAAATAATCTAAGGAGGAAAAGGAAATGGAAATCATACTTATAAAAGACGTAGAAAACTTAGGTTTTAAAGATGACGTGGTAAGCGTTAAAAACGGTTACGGACGTAACTACCTTATCCCTCAAGGATTTGCACTACTGGCAACACCATCTGCTAAAAAACAATTAGATGAGACTCTTCGCCAACGCGCACACAAAGAAGCTCAAATAGTAGCAGAAGCAAAAGCAGCAGCAGAACAACTCAAAGCAGTTGAAATGCGCATAGCAGCCAAAGCTGGTAAAACAGGAAAACTTTTCGGCTCTGTTACAACAGCAGACCTTGCCGAAGAGCTATCTAAAATGGGACACTTAGTGGACAAAAAATTCATCCAAGTTGCCGGTGGAGCCATCAAAGCAACAGGTAAATACACTGCCAAAGTGCGTTTACACCGTGATGTTATAGCTTCAATAGACTTTGAAGTAGTAGCCATAGCAGAGTAATCTCTACACCAACATACTCAGCCCGCGCAATAGCGCGGGTTTTTTTTGCATATACAGTAGCAAAAGTCGTATATTTGTAATATGGATACACAAAAATTACAAGCCCTCCTAAAAGGACAAAGCAAAAACATAGTAATAGTAACGCACAAAAATCCTGACGGAGACGCCATGGGCTCATCCTTGGGACTATACCACATTTTGAAAAATGCTGGGCACAACGTTCACGTCATCACACCAAACGACTATCCCTCTTTTCTAAAATGGATGCCTGGCGAAAAGGACGTATGGCGCTATGAATGGACAAAATCTCGTAGCCACAAGACCATAATGGGGGCCGACATGATATTTTGCCTTGACTTTAACGATATCAGCAGAATAGAAGCCTTAGGAGCAGAAGTAACAGCATCCAAAGCCATTAAAGTATTGATAGACCACCACTTAACACCAGTTGTTGATGTAGACTACACATATTCAGATGACAACATGATAGCCACCGCAGAGATGATTTATCATTTTGCACAGAAAATGGATATGTTGGAATTTTTAGACAAAGACTCCGCCACCTGTATCTACACTGGCATTTTGACGGATTCTGGCGAATTTGCTTTTCCAAAAACCAGCGCTGTTACTCACTATGTTGTATCTGAACTAATGAAAAAAGGAGTGGACAACTACGCTGTGTATCAACATATTTACATGAGTTTTGCTCAATCACGCTTGTTGTTACTCGGAAAAAGTCTTTCCAATATGCACATTTTTTCCGAGCAAGCCGCTGTCTGCATGACACTTACGCAAGAGGAACTTGACGCAGCAGGTTTCAAGAAAGGAGACACAGAAGGATTTGTTAATTACGGACTTACAATAAAAAACATCAATGTTTCTTGTATCTTTATAGAAAATAAGAGCGAAGGAATAATAAAAGTTTCTCTTCGCAGTAAAGGTAATTTTTCTGTAAATGAAATGTCTCGTCAATTTTTTAACGGTGCAGGGCATATCAATGCCGCAGGTGGACAGCTCCCCACAACAGATATGCAGTACGCTGTATCTCGTTTCAAAGAGGCTGTGGAATATTACAAAGATGCTATTTTGGCATCTAACGAGCAGAAATAACATTCTGTTTTTCTGTCTATTAGCATCGCAAAGCACATTCGCTCACAAATATTACGTCAGCACCACGCAGGTAAATATTCATCAAGATACTCTACAAATAAGTGTAAGCGTTTTTGTAGATGATTTTGAAAATGCGTTAGCTATTCTTTACGGAGTATATCCGAACATTTGTACAGATGATATAAATAAAAAACACGAAGCAGATAGCCTCGTGTTTCGTTATTTTAAAGACCATTTTTTTATTAAGTCAAATGGTTCTATTATTCCTTATGAAAAAGTGAATATTCACTGTACAGAAGACACATTTTCCACTGAATTTATAGCTGTGATTCCAAAAAAATCTAATGATTTCACCCTTATCAACACAGTATTGATGTCTTTATTTGCGGAGCAAAGAAATATCATTCAGGTCATTTCGCCATCTTCAAAAAGGTGTATTTTACTATCAAAAGGGCATGAAAGTCAGACCTTTGCGTTAGATTAAATATCCAGCTTAGAGCCTTTCACCTTTGCATCTGTAATCATCTGTTTAACGCTTTGCTCTTCATCCTTTGGACAAATGACCAAAACGCCGTCAACATCTGCAATTATGTAATTTTCAAGACCTTTTACCAACATAACGCCGTCTGTACAAAATATATTTCCCCTGCAATCCGAAGAAGCATTTACATTTCCTCTTACAATAGCATTGCCAGAAAAATCTCTCGGCAATTTTTCGTACAAAGAACGCCATGTACCCAAATCGCTCCACCCGAATGTGGCAGGCAAAACGTACACATTGTGAGCCTTTTCCATAACTCCAAAGTCTATTGACTCCTTGGCACATGAAGGATATATTTCATTTAACGCAACATCCTCTTGGTCAGTGTAATACTTTGGTGTCATTTCTGAAAAAGCTATGTGCATTTCTGGTAAAAACTCTTCAAAAGCAGCCATTATGCTCTTTACAGACCACACAAAAATACCTGAATTCCACAGAAAATCACCACTTTCCAAAAAAGCCTTAGCTAATTCAAGATTTGGTTTCTCGGTAAAAGTTTTCACCTTGAAAATACCGTCAATGCTCGGAGTATCCTCCTTTTCCTCATACTGAATATATCCATAACCAGTGTCAGGACGCGTAGGACGTATTCCAAGCGTGTAAAGACAATCATTTTTTCCCGCTATATCTAAAAGAATAGCCGCATCCTTGTAAAATTCATCCTCGTCCGTTATGTGGTGGTCCGAAGGGGCAACAATAACGCGAGCATTAGGGTTCTGACTGTTTATTTTATACGTCGCATACGCTATGCAAGGGGCCGTATTTCTCATTAAAGGCTCGCACAAAACTTGATAATCTTTCAGTGCAGGCAGCTGCTCATGCGTCTGTTCTTTGTAAATAGCATTGGTAACAACATAGATGTTTTCCTTTGGCACAACTCTGTTTAATCTTCTGAAAGTCTGTTGAATAAGAGTCTCACCAGTACCTAAAATATCTATAAACTGCTTTGGATTGCTCTTAGTACTCATAGGGTAAAAACGGCTACCAACGCCTCCTGCCATTATAACAGCATAATTGTTTTTATTCATTATTATCGGTATTTATCTTCCTCACAAGCGCATGAGGCTGAAATAAGTATTGTTTTCCATTATCTACTCTTGTGCAAAGATACAGCCTTCTTCGTTTTGTTCCTAACACATACTCGGTATTTTCTTTGAAAAAAAACCTATCACCAGCAGTTAAAGATTCTACGCTAAACATTTCATTCTCACCATTTTCCACTTTGTTACCATACATATCATAATGTGAAAAAGCTATGCAAAGCTCTGTATGACGGTCAGAAGAGGCTTTTGGATTTTTCAAATAGTCTGCCAATGGCACCAAAATATCTCGCGGATAAATCTGCGTCAAAGGCAAAGACAACATCAGCGTTCTAAACGTGTCTTTCCATGCTTGCCCATGAGGTAAAAGAGACTTTCCATATTGCTTAAACACCAGTAAATGAGCTACTTCATGAGTAAAAGTAAGCAAAAAAGCATACGGATTAAGAGTACCATTAACTGTTATTTTCTGCATTCCACGCACCGGAGCAAATGTAAAATCACCATGTTTAGTAGCACGTTCTTTGGTGATATTGAGCAATATACCATATTTCATAATCCACATGGCAACTATTTCCACAGCCTGTTCCGGAAAATATTTGAGTAAAATCTTCTTATGTTGTTCTGAAATAACTTGTTCTGCCATATCTTTTAAAAGAGGTCCAAATATACGGAATTTATCCTATTTTTCAGCAGAAAACCACACATAATGAGCCGATAAAATAAGCCTATCATCAGCCGTAGAAAAATGTTCTTTATACGTCTTTTCAAATGACGCTAAACGCCTGGGTGTCCACATTTTACCACCGCCAACTGAATGTACTCCAGTAAGTGAAAAATAACGAAACATCTCCCCTGCCGATGCAAAAAACATAGCATCTTTTTCCTCTTTTTGCTCCTTTATCTTAAAACCAGCCTCCACGAGCATATCCTGAATCTGAGCACACGAAAAATAATTCAAACCAACACCATTTATCTTTTTCAGTTCTTCAAAATGATGCTCTCCAAAAGTAGAAAAAAACAACCTTCCACCACTTTTAAGACACTGATACAAACGAGCAAAAAACGCTTCCAAATCATTTATCCACTGTAAACAGTTGGCGGACAATATCATATCACATTCATTTGGCAAATCAATACAGGTAGCATCACCCATCATTGGCGTACACCCAATTTTAGAATACATTTCTGAAAAATCATCTACCAAATCATTCGCAAAATACTGAGCATCTGCATATTGAGATTTTATTATTTTTGTCAAAGAGCCACTTCCTGCTCCTATTTCCAATATCTTACCAGCAGAAAAAACGTCTTTTTTAATCATTTCAGACAGAACATCAACAGCATATTTTTGCATACTGTCATGCTGTTCATACGTACCCACAGCACGCTGAAAAGCCGTTTTAATCTTTTCCTTATCGTACATCCTACAATTCTATTATTTCTTTCCAACTCTCATACGCTCCAAATGGGT
This sequence comes from Flavobacteriales bacterium, assembly GCA_028709885.1. Taxonomy (GTDB): domain Bacteria; phylum Bacteroidota; class Bacteroidia; order Flavobacteriales; family UBA1820; genus Merdimorpha. The sequence continues at coordinate 4,484 of JAQUTH010000073.1, read as the reverse complement.
AATGCTCACTTTGCAATTCAACTATCCTTGCAGCATTATTTTTCCAGTAATTCATCTGATTTTCAGCAGAATAAATCATATCATTGCAACCTACCACAGCCACATCCCACTGATTTTCATCTACACACTCCGATGCGTTCTCTGCCCAAAAATGCAGTTCTTTTTCAGATTCATCAAAAGGAGTCAGAATATCCTGTCCCACAGCATCATATGCCTTTTTACCTCCAAAAATACGCATCGCAAATTTCTCCCTACTTCGCTCAGAAAGTCCATTCACAGTAGCCTCAAAGACACTTTTTGGAATACCGAACACATCATCCATAGCTTTTACCGTTCCACAAAATGCTATCTTTTTTCTGATATTTGAAATTTTTGAAAAACCGACCAAAGAAGCAAACCATACCCCCATACTCCAAGCCACTAAATAAACATTTTTATAAGTGCTAAAAACATCTGTATCAATATTTTGAGTATCATATCCTCCCAAAACAAGTACATCACATCCTTCGTTTTTTAAGCCACTGATGACCTTTTCAGTCATACCCCAACCGTTAAAAAAAACGATTAATGTATCACATTCAATAAACTTATATAACCATCTGTAATTCATTACAATACATTTTTTATAACGTGTATAAAATGACTGATATTATCTTCGGAAAAAGCTGCCGAAAGAGATATTCTGACTCTTGCCTGACCTTTTGGCACAGTGGGATAACGAATTGCCGTTGCCCAAATACCATCGTTTTTAAGAGAAGATGCAACAGCGAGAGCACTTTCATTTTCACCTAAAATAACAGGCACTATATGACTATCTCCAAACACTTTAACACATTCTTTTTCAAGTTCTACATGAAGCGTTTTTGAGAGTTTTTTTAGGTGTTCTCTTTCTTTTTCCATTCCCATCATTTCACGAAAGACAAAATGACTCCATTGTACGCAAATAGGAGGCAATGACGTAGCGAAAATCATTGTGCGTGAGGTATTTATGAGATATTGTTTGACATTTTCACGGCATAGCACTATTGCTCCATGACCAGCCAAGGCCTTACCCATAGGACACACCACCACGTCTATTTCATTCATTTTTCCAGATGAAAAACACATTCCGAGTCCGTTTTTTCCATCCGTAGCTATGCTATGTGCCTCATCTACATACAGTAAGCAGTTGTATTTTTTTTTCAGAGTTACCAGTTTATTGATATCACAGCGGTCTCCGTCCATAGAAAAGATACTTTCTGTAACTATCCAAACATGTTCGTATTTATCACGTTCTGAGGATAATATCTTTTCCAAATTTTCGTAGTCGTTATGTCTAAATCGTTGGAAATAAGCTTTACAAGACAAAATACCATCAATTATGCTGGCGTGCACCAATTTATCCGCTAAAATGAGGTCTTTTTTTTCTGTCAAAGCTGGGAGAATACCCGTATTAGCATGATAACCAGAGCCGTACACTAATGCTGGGCATCCATATACTTGTTCCAAAAACGTTTCAAACTCATGATATTGGGTTTGGTTTCCTGTCATCAAACGTGAGCCTGAGGAACCAAAACGAAAGTCTGTAACGCCACTTAAAAACTTATCTACCAATGTTTTATCATTTGCTATACCGAGATAATCATTGGTTGAAAAATTCAAAAACTGACGCCCATCATACTGCATATAAGGCACAGCGTAATCACTATCCCTAATCATACGAAGCATTCCTGTTTTTTCAAACTCAGATAGACGGGTGTCTATATGATTGTAAAACTCTGTATCCATTGCTTTTAGCTTATTACTTCTATCATTTTACGGCAAAGTGTGCGCAGTTCTTCCTCTGTTATTATGTATTGTGGCATGATGTAAACAAGACGTCCAAAAGGGCGCACCCAGATACCTGTGGACACAAATTTGCGTTGCAAAACTGCCATATCTACTGGTTCTTTCATTTCAATAACGCCTATTGCTCCCAGTACTCTCACATCTGCCACAGATGTTAGTTTTTCTGCGTTGTGGAGTTCTTCACGCATGATTTTCTCCATTGTAGATATTTTTTCAAGACCCATGTCTGACAGAATATCCATACTTTCGCACGCCAAAGCACAAGCCATTGGGTTTCCCATAAACGTAGGTCCGTGCATGAAACATCCTGCCTCACCAGCACACACAGTATCAGCCACTTGCGTAGTGGTTATGGTTGCAGCAAAGGACATATATCCGCCAGTTATAGCTTTTCCTATACACATTATGTCTGGGACTACATTTGTGTGATTAGTAGCCCAATAACGTCCTGTACGCCCAAATCCAGTGGCTATTTCGTCAAAGATGAGTAAAATGTCGTATTTTTTGCAGAGCGAATATAAGATATTGAGGTACTCAGGGTTATAAAAACGCATTCCACCTGCACCTTGCACTACTGGTTCCAAAATAAATGCAGCTATCTGGTCTGCTTTTTCACTTATTTCGCGTTCCATATTTGCTACCACAGCGGCATCTATGGGCGCGTCATAATCCATAGGAAATGCAGGTATAAAGTACTGTACAGATAATCTGCCATTGAAAATGCTGTGCATTCCAGTGGTAGGGTCGCACACTGACATAGCGTTCCAAGTATCGCCGTGATACCCACTACGAGTAGTCATAAAGGCTGTTTTTGTGGTTTTTCCTCTACTGCTTTGATACTGAATAGCCATTTTCATAGCTACTTCCACAGCCACACTGCCAGAATCCGAATAAAAAATCTTATCAAGTCCTCGTGGAAGTACTTTTAGCAGGCGTTTGGCAAGTCCTACCGCTGGTGCATGAGTCAATCCGCCAAACATCACATGAGACATATGTTGCATTTGACGTGTCATGGCTGCATTGAGTCTGGAATTATTATAACCATGTATAGCTGCCCACCATGAGCTCATTCCGTCTATTAGTTTTTCGCCTGTTTTGAGGTAAATGTACACTCCGTCTGCTTTTTCAACAGGATATACTGGCAAAGGATTTATGGTTGATGTGTACGGATGCCAGAGGTGTTCTCGGTCTATTTTCAGGTCTATTTCTTCGTAGTTTACCATTTTTATTCGTTGTCAAGGGTAAACCCCATTCTTTGTATCATATTAAAATCATCGGCTGCTTTACTGCCCAAAGTGGTGAGCATATCCCCTACCATGAGTCCATTCATGCCACTTTGAAAGGCTTTTTCCACTATTCCAGCTATCAGAAGCCTTCCTCCTGCAAAACGCATATACGCCTGAGGATTTATAAAACGAAATACTGCTATTGTGCGCAAAACGTCCTCAGGAGATATTGCTGGGGTATTTTCCAGTGGCGTACCTTTTATTGGGTTAAGAATGTTTATAGGAATGCTTTTTACTCCTTGGCGTTTTACTTCCATGGCTAAATCTATGCGGTCTTCCACTGTTTCACCCATGCCGATGATGCCTCCCGAGCATATTTCTATCCCTGCCTGACGTGCGTATTGCATGGTTTGGAGTTTATCATCATACGTGTGTTTGGTTACCAATTTTGGAAAAAGGCGGCGCGATGTTTCCATATTTATGTGGTAATGTGTTACTCCTGCTTGTTTTAGCATTTCCATGCGTTCCAAATCAAGAAGTCCCATAGATGCACACAAATGGAGTTTTCCTGTTCCTTTTTCGTGTATTTTACGGTATATGTCGCAGGCTTTTTTTACTCTTTCCTTTGGAAATGCTCTGGATGCGGTAACCAGCGAAAAGCGATGTACTCCGTATTTTTCGTTGATGAGTGCAGCGTCAATAGCTTCTGTTTCATCTATTATGTCGTATTGGGCTACTCCTGTGGTGTGGCAGACGGACTGTGAACACCATGCGCAATCCTCACTGCATATACCTGAGCGTGCGTTTATTATACTGCACGTGTCCATTTTTTCGCCCATGAAAAATTTTCTTATGCTGTTTGCTGCTGAGCAAAGAGCTTCCAAATCTGACAAATGGTAAAGGTCTATGGCTTCTTCACGAGTTATTTCCCCTCCATTTTCTACTTTGGCTAATAATGTTGATAGGTCTATCATTTTTTAAAATTTAAAAGCGTTTTTCACTCTTTCGGAGCAAAAAACGCTGTGATTTTTTATATATTATTCTTTGGCTAACAGGGCGTGTTGCCACTATTTTCTTTTCAGTAAATAGAGACAATGCCTGCTCCAAGATGTCTTGCAAGGCTGGTTTTTCTCTTTCTTCTTTTGAGAAATCTTTGGTTTCTACACTGTGCTGGTCTGAGACTACTCTACCGTCTTTTTCCTCCTCAGATGCACACATAGATACTTTTAGTCTGCTGATATTCACCACTTTTCCAAGTGATGCCATAATAGCATAACCTGCCCTTTTCCATATTCGGAAATGCAATACTGTCATGTATGGTCGTTGGCGGTTATGTCTTTTCACTTTCGTTTTTTAAGGTGTGTAAAGGTATGAAAAATATATGTACTGTTCTATTTTATGCTGATAAAAGAGTTTATTTTCGGTATTGGC
>JAQUTH010000072.1 GCA_028709885.1 Flavobacteriales bacterium | reverse complement strand
GTCAAATACATAATGCTCAACAGTGGTACAAAACCCACAAACATAAAAGCTGGCGAACTCCATGATATCCATCCTAAGGCTAATCCTAAACCTCCTAAAAAAGCGTATAGTATAAATGCTCCTATCATAATTTATTTTTTTCTTGTTATAGTAAGACCGTCACGTATAGGCAAAAGTATTGTTTCCACACGTTGGTCTGTTGCCAATATTTTATTGTATTCAAGAATGACAGCCGTGTCAGTATCCTTTGGCTTAAGAGGTTCCACCACCTTACCACTCCACAGGACGTTATCTGAAAGGATGACACCACCATGGCGCACCATTGGTATTATCATCTTGATGTAATTCACATAGTTGCATTTGTCTGCATCTATAAAAACGAGGTCAAATTCTCCACCCAAAGTAGGTATCACATCCAACGCTTTGCCTATCTTCATCTTTATTTTTTCTCCATAATGGCTTTTTTCAAAAAATGAAGTAGCAAAATCTTCCAATTCTTCGTTTTTATCTACCGTTATAAGTTCTCCGCCTTCTGTAAGTCCTTCTGCCAGACACAATGCCGAATACCCCGTAAAAGTACCCAATTCCAATATTCTCTTTGGTGCTATCATCTTTGAAATCATAGACAATATCCGTCCCTGAAAAGCATCCGATATCATTCTTGGCTGGGTGCTGCGTTGCCATGTAGCACGTACCAGCTGCGCCAAAAGTGGCGAATGTGGCGTGCTGTGGTCTTCGGCATATTGTTCTAAGACGGCGTATTTTTCAGGAGAAAAGTGCATGGTGTTTATTTTGTTTTATCGCTTGTAAAAATGAGTGTAGAAAGTCCTTCGGGGGCATATATCTGCTGAGCTACCGACATTATCTGCTGCGGTGTTACAGCTTCTATCTTGGCTTTGACGGTGGAGAAATCATCGCAAAAACCCTGTGTCATATAAGCCTTTCCTACCCCTAAAAGCTGGTTTAGTTCATTTTCTGACGCTATTGCTAACTGACCCAATATCTGCTTTTTAGCAGTTGACAAACTCGCTGGGGAAAGAGGCTCCTCACGGAGTTTTTTCAGTATTTTCATAGTCAAATCTATGCTTCGCTGCGCTGTATCTTCATCAGTAGCTATGTACACACCCGCAGTACCTGTATCGGAATACGCTGTGTAAAAAGAATCTACCCCGTACACCAGAGCGTGTTTTTCCCTCAGTTCAAGATTTAACAGAGAAGTCATGGACGGCCCTCCTAAAAGATTGTTCAAAAGAGTAAGCGGAATATAACCCTCTGCATTTACTGGGTACGCCAAGGACGATATGATGATGTGTTTTTGGTGTGTATCCATGATGCGCTCCACCTGTGTAGGGGTGTAATTTTGAGGTGTTATGCGCTCACGTGGCTTTTTAGGTACAGTTATTATGTCCATGTAAGGCAAAAGGGCTTTTTCCACCACTTTTTTCACTTTTTCCACAGTGTAATCTCCACTGACGCATATTATCATATTTTCAGGTGAAAAATTGCGCTGTATAAACCTGAGAATATCAGCACGAGTAAATTTTTCAAGAGATTCTTCCGTTCCTAAAATGGTACGTCCTAAGGCATTACCTGCAAAAACGAGCTCTTCTGCTTGTTCAAAGATGAGTTCATCTGGGGCTTCACGATAGGCGTTTATCTCATCGGCTATCACTTCCTTTTCCTTTTCTATCTCTTTTTCAGGGTACACAGATGCAAAGGCTATATCCGAGAAAAGTTCCACGGCGCGGTTTAGGTATTCTGGCAAAAAAGAGCCATGAATACAGATATCTTCCTTGGTAGTAAAAGCGTTTAGTTCTCCGCCTACATTTTCCAGACGTGAGAGTATATGACGGCTGCGGCGGTGTTTTGTCCCTTTGAATAGGCAATGTTCTATATAGTGCGCATACCGTGTTCTGAGGGCTGTTCATCGCGCGAGCCTATGTTGAACATATATGCCAAATGCGATATTTTTCCGCCTGTTACACGGTGCAGTACCTTCACTCCGCATGGCAGTGTGTAGTAATGTGTTAGCGTTTTTTTTGTTTCTTTTTTCATAAGCTACAAAGGTACGATTAAATGATGTTTATTCAAACAAAAATCGCCCTGATAATACCGCATAAAAAAGCCTCGGGCGAAAGTCCGAGGCTGTAAATGATATGTCTGCCTTTATGTTAGTTAGCAGGAGTAGATGCAGCAGCCTCAACAGCTGTTACAGATGTATCTACTGTTGATACAGGCGCAGATATTGCAGATGTTTCGGTAGTAGCTTCCACTTCTACCTGAGGTGCTTTTTCACATACTATTTCCACATTATCGGAAGTAGTAAGTGTCAGTTGAGTACCTTTGGCGCAGTATTTGACTATTTTTGGCAAAGCCTCAGACAATATTCTTTCCTGCTCATCAGCCTCTGGGCACATCATACGTGTCATACCCATATTGTCAGCTATTTTTATGTTGCCATCCTCAACGGTGTACTCTCCAAAATAGCGGTTGCATCCTGTTGTGCCGTAAAAACGACCATCCTGAGCAAATGTTATATCAGGTACAGAGCCTTCAATTGTTTTGAAATCACCTACCGATACTATGCTGTATGTTGCATCGTATGGGAACTCTCCGCTTTTGTTACATGCAAAAACTACGACTGTCAATGCCATGACAGACAGTGCTTTAATAAAATTTTTCATTGTTAAAAAATTTTTAATCTATTTGTCCTAACTAATTCTGTTTTTCGGTGGCAAATTTACATTATTTTTTTGCATTTTTGTACATATATTTTTCTATAAATTTATCTGAATGGATTACCCGTCAAAAGTACTCTCCCAAGCCGTTGAACAAATAGCCACCCTACCCGGCATAGGACACAAAACAGCCCTTAGAATGGCGCTTCACCTGCTTCGTCAGCCACGTGAGCAAGTCCACCTTTTAGCCACCGCACTATCTGAACTGGCAGACAACACACACCACTGCCATATATGCCACAACATTTGCGATGCAAACACCTGCGACATTTGCGCAGATACATCACGAAAAAAAGACCTCATCTGCGTGGTAGAGGACATCCGTGACGTTTTGGCAATAGAACAGACAGGACTTTACCGCGGTGTGTATCACGTTTTAGGCGGTAGAATATCACCAGTAGAAGGCATCGGCCCGTCCGACATAGAAATAGAATCACTGGTAGATAGAGTTAAAAACGGCGATGTTTCCGAAATAATATTCGCTCTTTCTGCCACCATAGAAGGCGACACCACTGCCTACTACATATACAAAATGCTACCAAAAGGAACAGTCAAACTATCTTCCATAGCACGCGGTGTATCGGTAGGAGGGGAACTTCAATACACAGACAACATAACATTGGCACGTAGCATACAAAACAGAATACCTTACGACGGTTCTTTTTAAAAAAAAGTCCGCAAGGAAAAAGACACCCTGCGGACAAAAAAATACACTAACAACTCAACATATATAAAAAACCCAAACTATCAATTCTGCGCCGCAAGCGGAGTAGCTATCACCTTAGCTTTGCCGTCTGTTTTTAGCACAGTAGCTGTTACCGCCACCAAAAAAAGACCACTACGGGAAAAATTACCGCTTATCTTAGCCACCACACTGGCACGAGGTATCTCTATCACCATGCCAGACTTAGGTGTAACACGAATACTCATCTCCACAACAGGAGCACTATCGGGAGCATTCCAAGCGCCAGTCTCGCTCTTACTTCCACCCAGCAAAGACACCAATGTATCCACATCGGCATCCATAACTGAAAAAGATAGCACTATTTTACCTGCTCGCGCTACACTAACCACCGGAGATTCGCTCTCCTCGGCATAGTGTTCCACCACCTCGGGGTCATTTTGGGTAAGGGAACAAGAATCTTGATACGTCATACCCAATGTCTTATACTCAGTATCCACAGCGGACACTTTTTTTACTTCTATTTTTGAAAGTCCAAAAGTTGCAATACTTGCCATTTTATTATTGTTTTAAAGATTAATAACCGCCTACGCACCACGAAGGCATACTTTGATATTCATTTCACAGCAGAACATATCTCCCTGAGCACTAAAACGTTGATGTTCCACCCACGTAACACATCCGCCCATGAACACCTCATCTATACCGTCAAAAATGCACGATGAGATATATTCCAAACGTTTGAAATCTGGCACCATCTCCACCGCACCTCCACGGTCTGAAAACACAGGAGCCGAATACAAAAGCAATGTTGCACCTACCGAAGACCCAGCCTCCACTATGCAATCATCCGCCTTTATGACTATATCCTCTGCCGAACTATCCACCGGACGAGCATTTTTATACACTCCACCGGTAAGCTCACGCACCACTGGTAACTCCATAAGCCTATGATACACATGAGACATTATAGAAAAATTAGATTTTCTCATACCTTTTCTGTCTTTTCAGGTCAAATCCACATTTTACACCCTATCGGCGAAGAAATGAACGAACGCGCCTTGCCTGTTGTCAGGAGCGAATCATCATGCCCGTCATAAACTTTTACAGGAGTGCCGTCTTTTATAGGTAAAGTACCCACAGGCATATACACCACATATTCATAACGATACTGAACCCCACCAGAAAGGGTAATCATCTGTCCCGAGCCATTTTTCACAGCCATGCAAATACCTACCTCAGCAAATTCTTTTGCCATAGAAGGGACATCGCCATTTTCATCATGTTCAGAAGAACCACGTGCCACCATCAGCACATTAGGATATAAATCAAACATATTCTCTTAGTGTTAAATTACCAAATATCAGAACTATCCTTTACCGTGTTTTTGGCAGAAGTAATGTTTTCACTACCATTGCCATACCTACGGTAAATATTTTCAGCCATACCGCACAGCATATCCCTATCTGCCACTGTTATGGAAAAGCCATCCATAGTAACATTAGGCGTAGTGCTGAGCATCATGTAAACATCTGCCTTAGCCAGCATAAAACCAGATGAAATACCATTGTACTCATCCTCAGCGGATATGTTTCTATCTAAAAGAATCCTCTCCAAATACACCATATCCAGCGGATAACCTACCGATGTCTTCAAGGCTTGTAAAACAGTCATTGTCTAAATTTTTAAAACCGCCACATGCACAACGCTATTCTCATCTACATCACTCTACACACAAAGCGCATGCACGGGCGGGGTTAATATATCCTTTAATTATCCTTATGATTATGCCTCTGCATCCACGGTAGAGTCAAAGATGAAACATCTATCGGCATTTCCCCATACTGGAATAGCATTTGCAATACCTTTTGTAACCTCGGTAACAGGGTCTTCGGTGGAATATTTTTTTACCAAAATGTGTTCTTTTTTCACCTTGGTAGCCACGCCGTCCACCACCATTTCATCAGCCATAGGCGCATGATAAGTGTAACCGCATTTCATCTGAGGAACGAAAGTAACAGCACCACTCTGCCAAGGGTTGACAGTAGTACGTTTACCGTCTGCTTTTTCTATGGTAACATAAGTATCTATGATGCGTATCTCTGGCAAATGATGAGCTTTCAATGCCACATTGACATCATCCACGTTAGGCACCTTGATACGTCCTACCTGAGGCACCCAAGAAGAACAGAAATCTATTGCTTCATCGGCCGCCATCATGTTGTAAAAAGTATCCAAATCCATAAACAAATACTTTATCATAATGCCCTCGCCAGTACCTTTTTCCACCAAAGAACGAATATCAGTGATAGGAGTAGCAGTGGTCTTATTGTCAGCTGTCCACGCCACGGTACTTGAAATCTTATGCGCTGCCGGCACGCCAAAATCTACCGAAGTCTCGGTAACAGTACCTGCATTGTTGGAACTATTGAGCACAAAACCACCTGTTGAAAGAGCTCTGAGTGCCAACCACTCCAAACGAGCATTTATGCCCTTGAAACAAAAATCGGTATCGGCATACACCCAGTTCATAAGAGCGCGCTGACCTTCTTCACTGCCGTAATAATATTGAAGATGTTGGTACTCATTGAGGTCAGACTCCTCTTTAACGCGGGTAATCTCTATTTTTGGTATCTTGCCAGTAAGACGCTCCACCACGTTGCGTGTTTTTTTAGCAGCTGCGCTGTTATAAGAAATGACATCTGCTGCCACGTTGATGCCGTATTCTCCCGAAAGAGCGCGCCATGTAAGTGTAGGGGTGAACATTACCGGAAAAATAGAAGGATAATAAAAATCATCCAACGTGTAGGAATCCATAACCTTTTGAAGGTCTGCCTGTGTAAATTCTTTGATTAAACTCTGTTTCATTTTTATAAAATTATTGTTGTATTAAACGTTATTATTTTTTCCTTTTTGATTATTTTTTCATGCTAAAAAATCAACCTTTCAGCTTACCAGCCAAAGGAGAATCACTGCGCAAAGAGCGGATGTAATTATCCACAGCAGCGCTCGTCTCACCCATTTTTTGACCTACCTGAGGGCGGATATCTTTGTTTAGAGAAGCATTGTTATTCTGCTGACAAAAAGCATCGTACTGAGTCTGTACAGCCTCCGCTGAGGTGGACACCTGAGCTGTCTGGTCATCTATTTCTAAGGTGGCACGCCAGAAATATTCAGGTACATTGCGTTTAGTGAGTTCCTGTGCCAAAGCCTCTTTGAACTGCCCTACAACAGCTTTTTGAGCTTCATTTTCACTCAGCAAAGAAGCATTTTGAGCAGAAAGAGCATAGTCATCATTAAGAACCGAGAGGAAGTTTTTAGCCTGCTCACTAAGAGCAAATTCTGTTTTTTCTTCACCAGATGACATACCCTGAAAATACTCTGCCAAGGCCTCCACAGCCTTTGCCGCTATCATCGGATAGTCTTTTTTTAATTGTTCTAAAATGTTTGATTCCATTTTTTTCTTTGTTTAAAATTGATTGTGAATTAATTTGTAATACTTACTTTACTAATATACTGTATTTTTATCAAAAAAGAAAGTATTTTAGAAAAAATTTTCAAGATTTTTATTACCCGTACCCCTAAGGCAAAAAAACATTCTCATCATAATAGCATCCGCCACATCGGGAGAACGCCCCAGAGCCTCCTTCACCCTACTCTTAGACACCACCGCCAATGCTCCACCGCCAGCATTATCCACAGCACGTACTTGTTGCAGTTCCTCCACTATGCGATTTTTGAGAACTGCATCTGTTACATTGAGAAAAATCTCTCCATTTTGAATCTTTTGCGATAGCATAAAATAACACTGACATTTAAGGTTTTGATAATTTTGAGGCACACCCCCCACCGCCACAGGGTGTGAATTATTCACAAAACCCTTACAATGAAGTATATCTACCACACCGCCACCCACGCCGTCTTCATCACACACCACGTGAGACAACGGCACATTTGCCGTATGACAAAGCCTTAAAATAATGTCAGCCGAAGTATCCACACTGCTTTTAGGGTACACCGAAATCTTTTCACAGCGAAGCCCATACCACAGACACACCACAGTGCTGTCATCTCCAAAACGGGCTATATCTGCCGTTATATACCTCTGAGAGTCATCTTTTACTGAAACAGCTGTAAAGGCATCCAATATTCGGTCATAAGTAATCAGCGCAAAAGGGTCTGCATCGTATTCCCATTCTCCACAAAGAAGACGCTCACGCGAGCGCTCATCAAGCCCTTTAAGGCTTTTTTCGTAATGTTCCGAAATATACGGATTGTCTTTTAGTAGAGACGGCACAAAACGTTTCTCAGAGTCCAAAGAGCCTTCTTTCCACGGTTTGTAAAAACGACTATAAACAAAACCCTTTGACGGATTACACGTTCCTAACATCTTTGGTATTAGCGAAAAATCTTTCAGACGGTAACGAATACGAGAACGCACCACATTCCACGCCTTGGCACTTATCTGGTTACATTCATCTATAAAAGCACCCGTTATTTCCAGGCTTCCCAATTCATCAAAATTAGGGTCGGCCGGACGATATTGCAGATGTTTTAAAATGATTTCCGAAGATGTTGGTACGATATTCAAAACACCTTTGCTTTCATTATAAACTATCCAATCTGACGGCACTCCCTGCATTCGGCACACGTACCAAAAAGTATTAAGCGTGGTCTGGCGCAAAGTAGAAGCCGTAGCCCGTCCCATTAAATACCTACTCTGAGGATATTTAAGTGCGTTTTTCAGCAGCCAATAACAGCCCAAAACGCTCTTTCCTCCGCCTGCTCCTCCGCCGTATAACACCTCCAATGTAGCGTCATCTTCCAAAAAGTCAAGTGCCTCAGTTTGTTTTTCCGTTAGTTCCATAATTTTTCTTTTCGTTCCACACCACAGTTTCTTTGGACTTGTTTTTTCCGTCCTTAGCGGTGAGACCCAATAGTTTAGTCCTCTGGTCTGCACACCTACGCAGTTCTGCCAAATATCTGGCGTCGCCACCTCCTTCATCCAATGCTTTTGATTCCTCCCACGCCTGCCACAGTTCGCCTTCGCGGGTGTCTATCTTTTTCAATTCCACCGCTATCAATGTAACGCTATCCATTATTTTACGTCCTGACCACGCCTGCATTATCTCTTCCAAAAGAACGTTCAACTTTTTCAAATACAGTTTTTCACCAGTAACGTTTAGCACTCTTTCCATTGTTTTGGCTTTGGTATAGCCTTTTATAAAACATTCAGCTATCACTTCCTTTACTCTTTCTTTTTCAAATTCTTTTTCTCCCATTGTTCACTTTTATTATTATCTTAAAAGAAATTTTATATTTAAAAAATATATATTATCTCATCCGATGTTTCGTCCAACACCTCATCTATAAAAAACTCCTCCAATGCTCTTTCCGAAGGCAGGACATGACGGTAATTTTTCTTTTGTTTATGTCCATTGTCATTATGTTTCCATGTTTTAAATGTTTTTTCATCCACGTGTTCACTGTCCATATTAAAAGATGCTTCCAGCTCTTTGAACCGAGCCAATACTTCTATTGCCTCTTTTCTTTGTTCTCTAAATTCTTCTTCTGTTATACACATTATAGTCTTTTTGATTATTTTATTTTCACCTTAAACAGCGTTTCGTTCTCTTGATTCCCGTCTTTGCCTCAGTACCGTAAGCCTATTTGTCAGTACTTCCAATACTTTGTCTTGATAAACAGCATACGCCATTCGTATATCCTGCACTTGGTTTTCATTTAAATGCAGTCGCTTTCGCAAAACATAATCTGTGGGCATATCAACATATTTTTTAATCCCTTGCTCACTGGTAGGATACTTAATTCTAAGCTCTAAAATCTTCTCTATTTTTTCTACATTCATATTGTTTTAAGTTTTTATTACAGTTTTTAGAAATATTCCCCTACAAATATAGTCTTTTTTCTTTATATAAAATAAAATAATTATCATAAAATATATTTATTTGATTATTATTTATCTATATATCAATTATTAATAATCAATAATCTAAAAATATGATAATCAAAAAAACAAGAATAAAATTGACTGATATTACATATTTAGCCTATATTTGACATAACAAAAAATAACAAGCCATGCCAAAATTAAAAGACCCCGAAATACAAAACAAAATAACACAAAGAGTTGTTACCACCATAGAACGCCTGATAGAATTAGGCATGGTACGTCATCAAAAAGAATTTTGCTCCACATCTGGATACAAAGAGGCTAATCTCTCTAAAATAATGAACGGTGAACGTCAAGCCCCTCTAATGCTGGTATATCACCGCGCTTTTGCGTACAACGTATCTCCCCTAT
>JAQUTH010000071.1 GCA_028709885.1 Flavobacteriales bacterium | reverse complement strand
CATATTTGGTAAACTCTTTACGCCATTTGCTAAGTAAGGTCGATGAGATACCCAACTCATTAGCTAAGGCACTCTGTGAAGAACGCTCATAACTCAACTTAACGGCATTCTCCTTAAATTTTTTACTATAATTCTTTCTTTACATTTCTCAAAGGTAACTTTTATTGCCGAACCAACTCTGAAGTTACCGTTGGAAAGTCCAAGATACGTACACACGCCCACACCGCCGAGAGGTTCAAAGAACCCTCCTCTGAGATGTAAGGCTTAGAAGTCGCATCAGCCACAGTATCAGCCGTGAGAGCCTTGTTAATTGCTCCCTCCAACTCACCACTGCTCGTGCGCTTCTCTATGTTACGTATAAAATTAAACCACCTCATTAAATCTGTATTTTGCTACAAACTTAATGAGGTGGATAGACGCTTTGCTGAAACTAAGTTACAGTTTAGAAAAGTGACTTTTCAAGACCTATTGTTTTTAACTACTCACTCTATACTGATTTGGCGTTACGCCAGTATGCTTTTTAAACAAGCGTGAGAAGTGCTGAGGGTATTGGAAACCTAACTCGTAGGCTATCTCACTCATTGTATGATCGCTGTTTGCAATTCGGTTCTTCGCCCTCTCTATAACTTTGAGTTGTATATACTCTTGAGCAGATTTCCCCGTCTGTTTCTTTATTAAATCGCCAAAGTAGTTTGGCGACAAGTGCACCTTATCTGCAAAATATTTCACACTAGGTAGTCCCATCTGCTGAGGTAGCTTACCTCCCCAATACTCATTGATCAACTCTTCAAATCGCTGTATTACATCTTTGTTTACATCTTCACGAGTTATAAACTGACGCTCGTAAAAACGCAAGCAGTAGTTTAATAGCAGCTCGATATTCATCGACAAGAGCTCTCTGCTGTGTCTATCTATGGCGTGTTCTAACTCTTGTTGGATTTTTGTCAAACAATCAATTACCAATTGACGCTCACGTTGTGAAAGATGCAGAGCCTCAAAGGATGAGTATGAAAAGAAGTTGTACTTTTCGATATTACGTCCCAGTGAGGTGCCACGTATAAGGTCGGGGTGAAATAATATACCGTACACTTTTGGTCGAAATTCATCTTCACTCATACTCACCTCTACCACCTGTCCTGGCGCAAAACTGACAATCGTACCCTCTTGATAGTCGTACTCACGTCTGCCGTACTTTATATTACAACTTGTTCCTTCCTTTAGAAATAATGCATAGACTCCGTAATCCATAACGATATGGTTTACAGATTTTGTCGCCTTGGTCAAATCAACCACTGTCACTAATGGGTGGAGTGTCTCCATACCATAAAGGCGGTTGTATGTATCAACACTATCTAGTTTTATCTTTTCCATAATGCAAATTTAATCACTTTTGTTCAGGTTTTTACACTGTCGATGCAAAATCAGTAATTTGGGTAATAATCTCTGTAATCTGTCTACAAAGTCCAACATCTCTTTCCACTACCTTTGCACTATAAAATAAGACAAAAACAATATGAGAAAGAGATTAATTTTAATAACTATGGCTATGGTTGCAATAATGAGCAATGGTTATAGCCAACAAACGAAAACAGATATGGCAAACAACAATCATTACACTTTCGCTCTTAGTGACAAGGTAGAGCATCAAAAAGTAGAGTTTAAGAATCGCTATGGGATTACGCTCGTTGGAGATATGTACACTCCCAAAAACAGACAAAGTGAGAAACTATCTGCCATTGCCGTGAGTGGACCCTTCGGTGCAGTTAAGGAGCAGTCTTCTGGTCTTTATGCACAAGAGATGGCAGAGCGTGGATTCATTACTATTGCATTTGACCCTTCATATACAGGCGAAAGTAGTGGCGAGCCTCGCTATGTTGCCTCTCCAGATATTAATACAGAGGATTTTTGTGCGGCTGTCGATTTCCTCTCAACACTTGATGGTGTAGACCCTGAGCGTATAGGAATAATTGGTATTTGTGGTTGGGGTGGAATGGCACTCAATGCAGCAGCCATAGATACACGTATCAAAGGAACTGTAACCATCACGATGTACGATATGAGCCGTGTAAATGCGAATGGATACAATGATGCTATGGATGCAGAGGCAAGGTATAAACTTCGTTGTCAGCTCAATGCACAACGCACGGTTGATGCAAAGAATGGATACTACACTCGTGGCGGAGGCGTGGTTGACCCACTTCCAGAGGATGCTCCTCAATTTGTGAAGGATTATTACGACTACTACAAAACAGGAAGAGGTTATCATAAACGTTCGTTGAACTCAAATGATGGTTGGAATATCACAAGCTCACTATCATTTATCAATATGCCACTCCTTGCGTATAGCGATGAGATTCGCAGCGGGGTTTTGATGATTCACGGTGAAAAGGCTCACTCTCGTTACTTCTCCGAAGATGCGTTCAAAAAACTCAAAGGGGACAACAAGGAACTTATGATTATTGATGGTGCATCTCACGTAGACCTTTACGACAACAAGGCAGGTGTGATTCCTTACAATAAGATAGAGGCATTTTTCAAAGAGAATCTGAAATAATGAGAAAAATATTTTTTTTGGTAGTGGCTACTCTTATGCTCACTGCCTGCAATAATCAAACACAAACAACAATGAAAGAGAACAATACAGAACCTGTACTTGGTCTTGGTGAAGTCGTTACAGATAACTTCACAGGAAAGGCTTGGTTGAAATATTTATCAACACATCCTGAAACAACAGATTGCCTAATCTACAACGTAACATTTGCTCCTGCAACTCGTAACTATTGGCATACACATAGTGAGGGTCAGATATTAATTTGCACCGAAGGCGAGGGTTACTATCAAGAGCGTGGTAGAACAAAGCAACTTCTCAAATCTGGCGATGTAGTCCATATTCCTGCCGCCACCGAACATTGGCACGGAGCAACACCAAACAGGCAATTTACACACATCGGCATTACGCCAAAAGCCTCAGTGAACCAAGTTCAATGGATTGGTGAAGTGACAGACGAAGAGTATAACAATGCAATTAAATAATAGTATGCAAAAAGTATTAATCCTCTCCTCCTCACCACGTAGAGGCGGAAATTCTGACACACTGAGTGATGAGTTTATGCGTGGAGCTTCAGAGAGCGGCCATAGTGTAGAGAAAATCTTCTTGCGAGATAAAACCATTCACTATTGCACAGGTTGTAGTACATGCAGCCTTCACGGAAAACCTTGCCCTCAAAAGGACGATATGCCTGAAATCTTAGATAAAATGATTGCTGCTGATATTATCGTTATGGCAACACCTGTCTACTTCTACACAATGAGTGCGCAAATGAAGACCTTGATAGATCGTTGTTGTGGACTATATACACAAATGACGAATAAAAAGTTCTATTTTATAGTCTCTGCTGCCGAAGAGGATCAGTCTAAAATGAAGCGAACGATAGATGCTTTTCAAGGTTTTTTAGATTGTTTGGAAAACCCAAGTATTAAAGGTATTATATATGGACTCGGCGTATGGCATATGGGCGAGGTGCATAATAAACCAGTAATGAAGGAGGCTTATAAAATGGGGTTGGAAATTTAAATATAGAAACAATGATAAAAGAGCGTTTAAATTTGTTTGTGATGTTGCTCATTTTGTCATTTCTGTTATTTTCGTGTAGTAAAGATAACTCTATCTATGTGTCTGAATCAACGGTTCAATATACATTGACCTATATGGCTAATGGCGAAACCTCAGGCTATCCACCACAAGCTGTAACTGCCAACAAAGGAAGTAGTATTGCATTAAGCAATGGCTATGGATTAAGTAGAACAGGCTATACATTTGTAGAATGGAATACAAATGCAGATGGCACAGGGACGGGGTACGGAGCAGGAAGTAGTCTTATTCTAAACTCAGATATAACACTCTATGCAAAATGGAATCAATCTCAAAGCGCAGGTAATAAGATGAGGGTAACTATTGGTTCTACTCATTTTTTGGCTACACTGTCAGAGAATACCACAGTTACAGCATTTAAAGCACTTTTGCCTCTAACTCTTACTATGAGTGATTATAGCAGTAATGAGAAGGTGACAACACTCCCCAGTTCTCTACCAACAAACAGTGCAAATCCCGGCACAATAGAAACTGGAGATATTATGCTGTGGGGCTCTAGCTCTATCGTGTTGTTTTACAAGACCTTCCCAACCTCATATTCATACTCAAGGATTGGAAAAATTGATAATTCAGAGGGTTTCAAAGCAGCATTAGGAAGTGGTAGTGTTATCGTAAAATTTGAATTAGTAGAGCAATGAATTTGAATGAATATTTAAACCACCTTAATAGTGGTCAGAGGGTTGAAGCGGGGAGTGAAGCACACAATTATATGTGCAGAGTCAGCAATGAAGCGATGCAGATAACCAACAAGATAAACTCAACATACAATACACCGGAACAGATAAGAGTGCTCTTTAGTGAACTCACTGGCAAAAAGATTGATGAATCATTTATGCTCTTTCCTCCGTTCTATACCGATTGCGGTAAGAATATAACGATAGGTAAAAATGTATTTATCAATGCATGTTGCAACTTTCAGGACCAAGGAGGCATAACCATTGGCGATGGCTCGTTAATAGGTCATAAGGTTGTAATGGCAACTCTAAACCACGGACTCGCTCCCGAAGATCGAGGCACGCTCTATCCTGCCTCGATTACAATTGGACACAATGTTTGGGTTGGTGCATCTGTTACCATTTTGCCTAGCGTTACAATTGGTGATAATGCGGTTGTAGCAGCCGGGGCTGTTGTAACAAAAGATGTCCCTGCAAATGTAGTTGTTGGGGGAGTCCCTGCAAGAGTATTAAAGATATTATAACTTAAAAATAAATCATCAATTGTACAACCACCTCATTAACAAAACCCTAAAACTATCAAATTCCGAGTAACGTCTGCGACCAGTTATGGCAATATGGAAATCCTCTAACCTTTCGTAGGCTTCAAGTTGGGTGCTGTAGAGGTCACGCATACGTAGGTAGTAATCGGCAAATCCGTCGGCGGAGGTTATCTTGCGGATAGAGGGGTGTAGTGGTGGAATTGCTGATAATTCATTTTCTATAAGCTGTCGCTCTCGAAGTTGTCGGTCGGTGAATTGTTTTTTGTGTCTGAAAAATTAGAAGTACTAAAAGACATCTAAATGAAATTTTTTTTTGTAGTGCGTTGCATTTTGCAAAAATAAACAATTAAAATAGAATAACATTTATCATCTCAAATGATTATTTTTGTGATGTAAAAAGACACAATCATGGCATTCAAAACAGCAGCAATCATCAATTTTCTCTTAGCCATAGGACACCTGATGTGCCTTCCGTGGCTTGAAGTAGTATTTCGCATATACGGCATTGACACCGTGATGAATAAAATAGCTAACATTTCACCAGCATTGCCGTACATTATAACAGTGATAATAGCATTATGCTTTGCCTTGTGCGGAATATATGCTATCTCAGCCTGCGGAAAAGTGAGAAAAATGCCTTTTTTGAAAGTGGGTATCTATGTTATAATTGCGGTGTTTCTCTTTCGCGCAGTTGTAGGGACAGCGGATATTGTCTGCCATTCAGCATATACATTTACCAAAATATCATCTGTGGCAGTGGCATTGGTGATAGGTGTGTTAAGCCTCTATGGTATGGTTTATCAGTATTGTCCACGTACTAATGATTAAAAAATCAAATCATCCACACTTATTTTAGGGACGAAATGAACGCCGTCTTTGCGGTAGTAACTATGACTATCTTCGGGAGAAATAGTGCAAAGTTCTATTTTCTCAGCACTTTTGCCTATTGCCAAGATAAGAAGAGGCTCATATTTTAAGTCAAAGGTGTTCTTTATTGCTTCTTTGTCAAAAGCTCCTATGCACAGCCCACTAAGCCCCATTTCCACAGCTTGTAAAAGCATACTTTGCACCGAAATACCTAAGTCCATATCCACATATCGGTTTTCAGGAACGGTAGAGCAGATGATGATAAAAGCGTTAGGTTCGGTATCTTTTAACGGCAAGTGAAGTTCTGGCAATGCACCTCCCATATGTACAAGAGGCAGTATTTTCTTGGCATCGTCATGCAGTAATGGACCAAAACGCAGCACTTGTTGGTTTCTGGCAGAAGGTATTAGCGTGTTTACTGTTATTATCTTTCTAAGATGTTCTTCTTTTATTATAAAACGGCTGTCATATCCACGTGTGCTTCTGTTTTTTCTGAGAAGTCTGGTAAGTTTTGCTACTGTTTTTTGCCCAGAAGAGTTTTTTCCTGAAAGGTATTCTTCCATTCTTTTTTCCAAATATCCGTCTGCCATGTCGTGCTCTTTTTATGTTTGTTAGGACAAAAATAGCATATATTTATATATCAAATATTAAAATTATAAGGCGCTGAAATATTTTTTATCAATATTAATTTATTTTTATAAATTTGAAAAAATAAAAGATTAAATGTAATATAGAAAAGATATCTAAAAATATTATTGGCAATAGTTTTAATATCAATACTTTTTTAAAAAGAACTATAATTTTATGATAGGACTAAATGTATTTTTTGATAAAAAAAAACAAATGATATTATGTAAGTTGTTATTGATTCTACTATCACCTTTGGTGGTATTGGGCTGTAAAAGTGAAAAAAATAACGTTTCTTATGAAAAAAATATTGTTTTTGTCAGTTCATACAATGATAACCATTCATGGACAGCGCATCTGAGAGAATCAATGAAAAAAGAGTTTAACCATAATGCTTATCAGATACATCTTTTTAATGTTTATCTAAATTCAAAAAGTATTAATTCTTTTTATGAGCGTAAAAAAATCCTTCACGCACATTTGTCATCTATTATAAATTCTACTGATATGATAATAGTATCGGACTTGGAGGCTGCATATCAGATTATGGAATATAAAGATAGCATACCAAATCATATCCCAGTTGTGATAGTATCTGAGTTAGAACAAGTGGATACAACAATGACAGATAATATATTTTACCTTCATTTTTCCCCAGATATTGAAAAAACTTTTCGCACAGCGCAAAAGATGTTCCCTAATTTTAAAAATGTATATGTGTGGTCCGATAAAACTACCACAGGGGAATATTATCTTGATCAAGCCCGTTCTCAATTAAAGCCATATCAGAACGAATACACCATAGAATATGGTATAGACGCTATGACAGATAAAGACTTTATAACTAAAAGCAGCCAGATAAGTAGTAATTCTTTTGTTATCTTATGTACATGGCAACAAGGTGATGATAAAAAGTACTATGACCCCATTTTGACGTATCCTAAGATAGCCAAGGCAACGGATGCCCCTATTTTTGCTGTTATAGATAATGTTCTTCAATGTGGTTTTTTAGGTGGATATACAAATTCTCCGTATCAAAACGGTAAACAAGCTGCCAAAAAAGCCATTGAAATATGGGATAATGGTATGAAAAATGTGTCTCATTTTCAGAATATAACAAACGTCCCAATATATAATGATAAAGCATTAAGACATTGGCATGCAAATAGAAAAGTACTTCCAGAGGATGCACACATAATTTATAGTTGGAAGAGTGTGGTTAAAGACAATATGTTGTGGATAGTAATCATCGGTTGTATCATTTTGGCATCGGTATCGGTGATGTTGCTTCTTCTGCGTTTTAGACGGGCTATTATGAGAAAAAATGCAGTTCTTCATAAATATGTTGAGCAGAGAAATGCCCTGATGAAAAAACTGGAAAAACAATACGAAGAGCTCAATGCGTTGAAAAATAATCAAGAAATGGCTCTAGATATAGAAGGAGTATCTATCTGGTGGTATGACGTTTATGGGCAGTAAAATGAAATGTGAATAATCAAAAAGCGCAAAAACGCTCCACAGTAATATGTAGGGGCGTTTTTTGTTTTAGGGATGAAAAATAAAATGTGATAATAGGTGAATAATGAGTGAGAGATGTTTAGATGGCGTTTAATTTTAGTTTAAGAGGGTGTATATGATGTGGTAGTTATGTGTATATAAAATGCTGTAAAGTGGCGTAAAATGCTTAAAATGGGCGGAAAACGGTAGCTCTGGCACGTGGTGTCAGGGCTATTTTTATGCTGTGAGCGCGAACGGATGATACAGACGTGTACATGTAGTGTAAACAGCTATATAATGCGCTGTAAAGGCTATATGTGTGGCGCGGGCTGGATATGGAGGCGATATGTGGAAAATGTGAGAAAAAGCACATAAAAACAGACGGTAAAAAGCGTATGGTTATAGTATTGCTTATAGTATTGGTTATAGAGGTTTAACCCAAAAAAGAGGGGTATAAATGGGGTAAAATGACAGTTTTTGAGTTAATAAAGGGTGTTTAATGTTAAAATAAGCGAGAAAAATACAATGTTTGAGTTAATAAGGATGCGTTTAATGGTGTTTAAGTAGTTGTTTTATAGTGTGATAGGTAAATGCAAGGGTGTAAAAAGATAGTATGTGAACCTGCACAGTTTGTTTTTCTGAGGGGAGGGGGCTGTGTGGTGAGTGCGCATGCTGGGTATGGGCTATGCAAATATATACGGGTATAAAAAAGCAATACCCCTAATTTAGTGGTATTTAGGGGTAAAATAATTATGTATATTGTTGTGTGTTAGCCTTTTACGTTATTTACTAATTTCTGTATTTTTTCGTGAAGTGAAAATTATTCATCGTCCTGTGGTGCGGTGATAGATGTTTCTTGTTTTAGTGCAGATATGTTTTCTTTGATTTTGGACACGGCAGATACTATTATATCGTCATATTTGTTTATATGTAGATTTGATAATGTTTGTTTCAGGTTTCGTAGACGCTCTATATGGTCGCGGTGAAATTTGAGTATAAGGTCTGGGCGTTTATATCGCGTTTCCTGTGTTAGGGTGAAGTTTATGTATTCTAAAACAAATTTTTCTATCCCAGTGTTAAATGTGTTTTCTACATCTATGGATTTGGGGCTTTCTAATGCTTGTAAATGAAGTAGAGATAATCCCGTCTCGGAGAAGTCATTGTATTGTTTTTTAGCAAGGGAAAGATATGTGTTGTAGTTGGGTAGTTCCATGACGCGAATGTATAGCTCACGGTCTTGGTAAAATGTTGCAAGGGTTCTCTGAGCCGAAAAGACATCTATGTTTATTAGGTTGTCGTAACTATTGATATAGTTAGATACATATTGAACCATGTCATCGTGGTAGTGTTTTAGTAATGTGTCATAGTTTGGTAGAGATTTGTCTGGTAGCTGAAATGGGTCTTCGTTGTTATAGTCTTGGTGATGTGAAGATAGACTGTTTTTTGTATATGTTTTACGAATGTTATTTATCAGTAGGTAATAAGGGATGCCAAATAATATGAGTGGTAGGATTGTTTCGTAGTGTGGGGGCATGAACAACCCAACGAGGCATATTAATACTATGGGGGTTAGTAAAACTACTGCTGTGATTTTTAAGGTTCTCATTTTATGTGTTTTAGTTTATAGACGGCGGGCGATGGCGCGCACGGTGAAGAGTTGAATGATGTCGGTTTTGGGAACGCGAAATGGCGCTGCGTTAGGTGATGAGCAGACGATGTAGTCTGGGTGGGTGGGGTCTGTGATGTATTTGACCATGCGTTCATAGGGCGTGATGATGAGATAGATGCGCGTGGTATTGAGGTATTCCCACTGTCCGAAGTAGTCCTGTATGGGTGAGATGCCGATGACGTCCCCTGAGTGTATTTCGGGTTCCATGGATACGCCTACTACTGGAAAT
>JAQUTH010000070.1 GCA_028709885.1 Flavobacteriales bacterium | reverse complement strand
TGTCTCCCACATGAACGTACTCTTCAGCGTTTTCTACGCGTTTCCAGTCAAGTTCAGATATGTGAAGCATAGCATCGCGGTTTGGTCCTAATTCTACTATTGCTCCGAAATCACGAACGTCTGTTACTGTTACGTCATAGTCTTGTCCTATTTCTGGGTCAAAGGCTATCATTTTCACCATAGATATAGCAGATGCCATACCAGCTGGGTCTGTACCAAGTATTTCTACTTTTCCACCTTCTGGTACTTCTTCTATGGTAACGGTAGTTCCTGTTTCAGCTTGAATGCGTTGGATGACTTTACCACCTGTTCCTATTATTCCGCCTATGCTGTCTTTTGGAACTATAAGAGTTTCCATTTTAGGAGCGTGGTCTTTAACGGTAGCACGTGGAGCAGGTATTACTTCTATCAGTTTGCTCAATATGTGTGCGCGTCCTTCGTGTGCTTGTGCCAATGCTTTTGTGAGCACTTCATAAGAAAGACCTTTTATCTTTATATCCATTTGGCAGGCAGTGATGCCGTCTTGGGTACCTGTTACCTTGAAGTCCATATCACCTAAGTGGTCTTCGTCTCCCAAGATGTCTGAAAGAATGGCAAATTTGCCTGTCTTTTCATCTGTGATAAGACCCATAGCGATACCAGATACTGGTTTTATTATCTGAACACCAGCGTCCATAAGTGCAAGAGTGCCAGCGCATACGCTCGCCATAGATGAAGAACCGTTGGACTCTGTTACGTTAGATACCACGCGGACTGTATAAGGACAATCGGCTGGTATGACAGCTTTTAATGCTCTGTACGCAAGATTTCCGTGTCCTATCTCACGACGTGAGATACCACGCATTCCTTTTGTCTCGCCTGTGCAGTAAGGAGGGAAATTGTAGTGAAGGTAGAAGTTTTGTTTGTAGCTGAAAGATACACCGTCCACTTCATTAGCGTCAAGGCTTGTTCCAAGAGTTACGGTTCCCATAGCCTGTGTTTCTCCACGGGTAAATACAGATGAACCGTGAGGCATTGGTAGGTAGTTTACAGCACCCCAGATAGGGCGTATTTCTGTGGTTTTACGTCCGTCCAAGCGGATACCTTCGTTTAGTATAAGGTTACGGACGGCGTCTCTTTCTACATCGTGGTAGTAAAGTTTTGCCAATGATGTTTTAAGGGCTGCGTCTTCGGCTTCCTCAGGGATGTTTTCAGCTATAAATTCGTTTATTATCTCTTCAAATTTTTCGGCGCGTTCTGCTTTTCCAAGACCCATTTTGGCAACAGCGTACACTTTGTCATAAGTGGATTTTACTGCTTGGCGAAGTTCCTCGTCGTTAGTCTCGTGGCTGTATGTGCGTTTAGGGTTGGCTGTTTCTACCATAGCTTCCAAGGCTTTCTGAGCAGCTACTTGGTCTTTTATGGCTTCGTGAGCGGCAGCTATTGCCTCTATCATTTCAGCTTCGGATACAAATTTCATCTCACCTTCCACCATAGCTATTGAGTCCATAGTAGCGCCCACCATAAGTTCTATGTCGGCGTTTTCCATTTGTGCTTTGGTAGGGTTGATGACCAATTTTCCGTCTATGCGCGCTACGCGAACCTCAGATATAGGTCCGTCAAATGGTATGTTAGATACTGCTATGGCTGCTGATGCGGCAAGTCCAGCCAATGAGTCTGGCATTGTCTGTCCGTCAAAAGATAGAAGCTGTACTATAACTTGTGTCTCTGCGTGGTAATCGGCTGGGAACATAGGGCGAAGGATACGGTCTACAAGACGTGCTACCAATATCTCTTCATCGTTAGGACGCATTTCGCGTTTCATGAAACCGCCAGGAAAACGCCCTGCGGCAGGGAATTGTTCTTTGTATTCTACGGTAAGTGGTAGAAAATCGGCGCCTTCTTTGCCTTCATCGGCTGTCGTTACTGTTGCAAGAAGGACTGTGCCTCCCATGCGTACTATGGCAGCGCCAGCTGCTTGTTTTGCTATCACCCCTGTTTCTATGGTGATAGTGCGACCATCTGAAAGTGTAATGGTCTGCATTTTTGGTTGTGGAACCTCCATAAATGTGTTTTTTTGTTTCTCCCTTTCTCAAAAAGGGAAGGTACTGTTACCTTTTTTATTTATAATCCTTAATTTTCAGTGCAAATTTATCTAAAATAACTGATTTACACGCATATAAATCTGTTTAAATCTTCTGAATGCAAATATTTTTTTCGTTTTTATCTCATTCTACTCTTCATGCTCTCCTGAGCGTACTGTTCCCACATGGAAATGGCAGTACTCATATCATAAGGCATAGGAGTGGAAAATTCCATTTTTTCACCCGTTGTAGGATGTACAAAACCCAATATCTCAGCGTGTAGAGCCTGACGTGGGAGAGTATCCATAGCGTTTTTGATGAAAAGTTTGTAAGAACCGCTGGTAGTACCTTTTAATATCTGATGTCCACCATAGCGTTCATCGGAAAAAAGAGGATGTTTATTGAAAGTGAAATGTGCGCGTATCTGGTGTGTACGCCCTGTTTCCAGTTTGCACTCCACAAGAGTAACGTAACCAAAGCGTTGTACCACGCGGTAATGTGTAACGGCAGGTTTGCCTACTTCGCCACCGTCTGGAAAAACAGTCATTTGCATTCTGTCCGCAGGGTTACGAGCGATGTTACCGCGATAAGTACCTTCGTTTTCTTCAAAATCTCCCCACACCAAGGCCTTGTAACGACGTTTTATACTGTGGTCAAAAAATTGACGGGCAAGGTGTGTCATAGCGTATTCTGTTTTTGCCACTACCAAAAGACCACTGGTGTCCTTGTCAATACGGTGTACCAGTCCAGGGCGTTCCATTGCCCCTGCTGTTGGAAAATGCTCAAAATGATATGCTAAAGCGTTTACCAAAGTACCGGAGTAATTGCCATGCCCGGGATGTACTACCATACCAGCAGGCTTGTTTACTACTATAAGGTCTGCGTCTTCGTACACTATGTCCAGTGGAATGTCTTGCGGTATGATAAGCCCTTCACGTACCGGGGTAGGCAATACTACCCGTATGACGTCATTTGGTTTTACTTTGTAATTAGGCTTGACAGGAACATCCCCCACCAGTACGCTACCTGAGCGTATGGCGTTCTGGACTTTGTTTCTGGTAGCATTCTGTATAAAACCTACCAAGTAACGGTCTATTCGCAGAGGTTCTTGCCCTTTGTCGGCAACGAAGCGGTAATGTTCGTACAGTTCATCTTCCCCTTCACTCTGTGCGCCATCCTGTACTACATCGTCAAAATCAGCTTCGGTGTCTTTTATTTCTGCCATAATATTAAAATTCTTCTGTTTCTTCTACCACATCGGTAGTATCTGTCATTTTACCTCCGTCGCCGGCTATGATGTCTATGACAGTCATCTTGTGAAGTGAAGCGCCTGAGGATACATGCCTACCATTTACACTAAGACCAAGGACTACGTTTTCTCCTATGTGAGGCTCGTAAATAGTTTTTCCTACCTTAAAACCAGCCGCTGTGAGGCGACGTGCCACATTATCTACCTTGTCATTTTCAAAATCCACATGAGGCACAGTGGCTTTTTCCCATGAAGAGCGGTTTATTTTAAGATATATCTTTCGGTCTTTTTTTATCCCTTCACCAGCTGCTGGGTCTTGAAAAAGGATAGCTCGTGGTCTTTTGGAAGGCTCGTAGCGCGATGAATCCACCACTACATATCTGTAACCCTGTTCCTGTATCACCTTGGCAGCTTCTTCAAGTGTCATGGTAGAAAAATCAGGAGTGGCATACACATCGTCATGGCGTGTGTAGTGGCTCATGTAAAAGTAAAAAATAGATATCAGCACGCAAAAAACTGCTGCTACTTTAAGTATTTCTTTTACATAAATGTTCTTAAAAAACTCACCAATAGTTAGTTTGTCTTTATTCATAACGGGAAATATAAAGGACTACCATGCGTTATTGGCGCAGGGTAGAGCCTAATTGTTTTTCAAAAGCGTCGGCAAGTTTTTTCATTGTGCCGTCTATGCGTTTGTCATCCAGTGTTTTGGATTCATCTGATAATGTGAAGCTCAGAGCGTATGATTTTTTACCATCTGGAAGGTTTTTACCTTCGTACACATCAAAGAGATTGACGCTGCGCAAAATGTTTTTCTCGGTAGAGAAAGCCACTGCGTGAAGCTGCTCATAAGTAACGGTTTTGTCCACCAAAAGAGCCAAATCTCGACGTACCGAAGGGAATTTTGGAAGGTCTTGGCAGGTTACTTTTACTTCACGAGCAAGTTTTAGTACATTTTCCCATAGGATATCGCAGTAGAACACCTCTTGTGCTATGTCCATAGCTTTTAGTATCTTTTTGGATACCTTACCTATGCGCGCTACCTGAGTCTTTTTATGGAAAATCTCAACACCTTCGGCAAAAAGGTCAGAAGAGCAAGGTTTGCAGTGAAGGTCTTTTATACCCATACGGAAAAGCACTCGCTCCATATCGGCACGAAGGTCGTAGAATGTTACGTCCTGCTGTGCTCCTTGCCAAGATTCCATAGTCTTTTTGCCTGTTATGACCATGGCTATGTGTCGCTCTTCAACGTATTTATCGGCAAATTTGTTGTACACCTTGCCCAGTTCAAACATACGGAGGTCAGTAGATCGGAAACTGATGTTTCTGTTTACTGCTTCCAATGCGCTAAATAGCAAGTTTTGACGTAAAGAATCCAAATCACTGCTCAGAGGATTCAAAAGGTGAACTGTTGCTGCGCTGTCTATATCTGCGGTAAGGTCAGCATATGCCCCTTTTGTCAGGGAATTGGACATTATTTCGTTGTAACCACAAGCCGAAAGAAGGTCTCCTACTATGTTGAAAAGACGTTCAGGGCTTTTTTTGTCATCGGAAACAATGGCGGTGTGCATCTGGTCAGTAACTGGTATGTTGTTGTAGCCGTACACACGCAGAATATCCTCTATAACGTCTGCTTCACGCTGTACATCTACGCGGTATGCTGGTACCAATATATCAAGTTCATCGCCTTTGTCAGCTACTATCTCTATTTGCAGAGCGTTTAGGATTTTCTTTATATCATCTGCCGGTATGTCAGCTCCCAAAAGTTTGGCTGTATGAGACAGACGCAGTGTTACCTCAAAAGGTTTTTTGATGCTCTCATCAGAGCAAATGTCTGTTATCTGTGAAGATACGCTACCGCCTGCTACACTGCACATAAGATGAGCAGCGAGTTTCAACGCGTCAATGGTCAAGTTTGGGTCTATTCCACGTTCAAAACGGAAAGAAGCCTCTGTGTGGAAACCATGACGTTTTGCTGTTTTTCTTATAGATACAGGGTTGAAATATGCACTTTCTATGAAAACGTCAGTGGTATCATCTTTTATACCGCTGTTTTCTCCTCCGTAAACACCTGCCAAGCACATAGGTTCAGTTTTTGAACATATCATCAGGTCTTCACTGCTCAGTTTGTGTTCCACACCGTCCAAGGTAACAAAAGGAGTGCCTTCCATACAGGTGCGGACGTGAAGTTCGCTGCCTACACAACGCATATCAAAAGCGTGAAGAGGCTGCCCCAAAGACTCCATAACGTAGTTTGTTATATCCACAACGTTGTTTATAGGGTTGATGCCCACTGCGCGAAGACGGTTGGCTAACCATGAAGGAGAAGGAGCTATTTTCACTCCTTTTATAACTATTCCAGAGTAACGAGGAGCTTTTTCAGGGCTTTCTACTACTATTTTTACTGGTTTTTCATCACTTGTGGATATTTGTGTATCGGGCATGGTGATGTTTATTTCTTTGCCGTGGTATTTAAGACGGGTGAGAAGGTCTCTTACTACACCTAAGTGTCCCATAGCGTCGGCACGGTTAGGTGTGAGCCCTATTTCAAAAACATCATCTACTTCTATGCCAAACACTTCGGCAGCTGGTGTGCCTGCTTTAAGAGCATCGTCCAGCACCATAATGCCGTCATGAGATGTCCCTATGCCAAGTTCGTCTTCGGCGCATATCATACCAAAGGATTTTTCTCCGCGTATTTTGCTTTCTTTTATGGTAAAAGATTCTCCTTTTTCGTCGTACAAAACAGTGCCTAATGTGGCTACTGGTACTGTCTGTCCAGCTTTTACGTTAGGTGCGCCACATACTATCTGCACTGGGTGTCCGTTTCCTAAATCCACTGTTGTGATATGTAGATGGTCTGAATTGGGGTGTTCTACGCATGTTAGAACTTTTCCTACTACCACTCCTTTTAATCCTCCGCGGAGGCTTTCCCATTTATCAAGTCCTTCTATTTCAAGACCTAAATCTGTCAGTATCTCGGCTGCTTGCTCTGCTGGCAAATCCACAGGAGCAAATTCTTTGAGCCAATTATAAGATATTTTCATTTACTTATTGAATATTTTATATCATTTTCTTTCAGTGTGCAAAGGTACGAATAAGACGCGTTATTTTTTCTTGTTTGCGTCATATACCTTTATCCATGCGTCGTGATTTTTTGTATTTATTATACTATCCAAAAATTCTGTCGCTTCTTTTCTATCGTCATACCCATTGTACGCCACCATGTAAAGCCCATTTTGACGTCCAGCATATACCGCAGGAAAGCCATTTTCACGAAGACGTTTTATCTCATTTTCAGCACTCTGTTTCTTTGATAAAGAAGCTGCCACAACGTAAAAAACTTTATCTGCTACCATAGAGTCAAGGTCTGTTACCACCTTTTGAGCCATCACAGTGTCTGCTTTTACGGTATCTACAATGTCAGTACTGTCTTGTACCACAGGAATAACAGGAGTTACTACCTCTGTTTTGATTTCTTTTTCCTCAGTTTCAAAGAAAGTATTTATATGCCCCCACAAAGCGTATATCGCCACGCAGAGTACAGCAAATACACATACTAACGATATCCAAATAATACGTCCAGTGCGTCCAGTATGAGGTTTTTCATCATCGTTTTCTGTATTAGAGATTTTCTCAGCTGTTATTTCCTCCACCTTTTCTTCGGTGAGTTCCGCTATTGTCTCCTCGGGGGTTACTTCTTCTTGTATTTCTTCCTCTTCTTGCTCCACATCGGTATTCTCAGCTGCTTTTGAAGGCTCAGATGTGGCAGTTACAACTGGTGCAGTCTGTTCATCGGCATAAAAAGTCTCTGTTTTCTCTTCCTCTGTCGTCTTTTTTTCTTCGGGAGAAGGAACGGAAGATTCCAGTCCGTAGTTTTCACGGGAAAAAGATTTCTCTCCGTAAGGGGAAAACACCCATTGACCATCATCAGAAGGCTTTATCATACCTACGCCAGCTATATCCACACTGTCTCCTTTTGCCAGACGAGAGAGGTAAAAATCTACCGCATGACTTATTTCCAGCAGAGCCTCGGCGTAGCTAACGTCCCTCATATTTGCTATGTAAGAAGCCAGCACTCCGTCATTTACCCTAAGAGCAGGATTGAAAGAGAATTTTTTACCCTCAGGAGTCCTTTTTCCAGAAGTTGTATCTTGGGACGAAGGGGATTCTATTGCCAAAAACCCGCCAAACCCAGGTACTATTACACATTGGTACAAGTACAGAGCATTTTCTATGTATTTATCTATCAGCATAATAGATGTGTTTTATTCATTTATTTCAGGGCATACCTATCCACGGTACACACCTAAGGAAAGGTAAAGGTACTAAAATATGTGTAAAAGCAGTAATTTAACGCCTTGAAATTAAAAAAAATTAAAGATAAAGCCCCTAAAATCAAGCTCGCATACTGGGAGCAACAGCATAATATTTACCTGGCAGGCTCATTATAAAGCCTTTTAATTCCATATCCAAAAGAGTACCTGCTATCTTGTACGGAGGAACATTCAATTCTGCGCATAGTTCATCTATGTGCATTTTTTCATGGGGAAGAAGAGCGTCCACTATTGGTTTCTGGTCATCTGAGAGGTCAGAGAAAAGTACCGTTTGGGCATAAGTATCTGTTTTTTTCTCATTTTGAGAAACAGCGAGAGAAAGTTCATCTATAACAGTATCTACACTGTCCAAGATAATGGCTCTATTGGCACGGATAAGGGCGTTACATCCCGCTGAACAAGGGTCTGTTATTCGCCCTGGCACAGCAAATACATCTCTGTTATAACCAGCAGCAAGTGTGGCTGTTATCAATGCTCCACCTTTTGCTTTGGCTTCTACC
This sequence comes from Flavobacteriales bacterium, assembly GCA_028709885.1. GTDB lineage: Bacteria > Bacteroidota > Bacteroidia > Flavobacteriales > UBA1820 > Merdimorpha. Next base: position 1,796 of record JAQUTH010000070.1, on the reverse strand, counting down.
ACTATGGTAGCCATAGCCATACCAGCAACTATTCTGTTTCTCATGGGAAAAAGTCCTGGCATGGCAGCCATTAAGTGGTTGTATTCAGAAAAAACGCCACAGCCGTCTGTACTGCACATCTGTGAGGCTGTTTCTCTGTTGTCAGCAGGGTACAGTGGTGTACCAAGTCCTTGTCCCAGTATGCCTACTGTTGGTAGGGAGTTTTTCATAGCTGCCCTATGTGCGTGTACATCTACTCCTGCTGCCAGTCCACTGACTATAAGTGGACGATACGGAGCGAGTCCTGCTATTATATCATTAACGGCAGATACTCCGTATGGTGTTATCCCGCGTGTCCCTACTACCGCTATAACTGGTGCCGATGTGGCTATATCTGCATTTCCACGTCCGAAGAGCATAACTGGCGCATCATCGCACATATGCAAAAGAGGCGGATACCCCGCATCCATGTATCCTATGGTGCGTATGGAGTGTTTTTCTATAAATTCCAAATGTTTTTTTGTGTCATCACTCACCGAAGAAGTCTTTATGGCGCGTATAGACTCACGGGATAGCCCCCATGAACGCAATGTCTCCTCTGGTGTGGATAGCACAGCGGTAGCACTTCCTGTCTGTACCACCAGACGTCCTACATCACGCCTGCTGAGTTTTGGTATTTCCAGCAGAGTGAGGGTAGCGGTGAGTTCTTCGGTGGTCATCTCTTATTTTGTTTTTGGCAAACGATACATGGTAACACTACCCGATGTGCTGGTGGTTACAACACCCATTTTGCCATTTTTGGCAAAGTTTTCAGCGGTGTAGTATTGTGCAGCAGGTAACGGAAAACCTCCAACGGCTGTTCCTTTGGTGTCGCAGGCGTATATCTTGCCATTTTTTACGCTGTACAAAAGCACGTCAAATGAAGGCGAATACACAGCGGTGGAAACGGGAGACTGAGGAGTTTTTACGGTGATGGCGCTACCGTTTTTCTGCACTTGTACTTCGTTAGTAGAAGATATTTTTGCCTTTGGAGTAGTGGTAGATAGTTTTTTAGCTGCTACTATTTTCTCTTTGTCTGTTACAGCGTTGCCGTTTCGGTCTATAACATAGAAGGTGTTGCCTGCGTAAAAAGCCATTTGGTACTTTTTGTTGTTATAAAGGTCTGCCACTACAAAAGGTGATGAAACGGCAGTAGGCAGTTTCTTTTTCCAGTAAATAGAGCCTTTTTCAGAGATGAGGTACAACATACCCGTTGCATCGGCACATAGAACGTCAAAACCTCCGTAGCGGTGGTTGGGAAATGCTATGGTCTGTGTGGAGGGTGCTCCTTGCATGGAAAAAGCCCATGCTTTGGTTGCTTCACGCGCTTCTGATGTGCTCCATACGCCTTTGAAATTCATGAAAGGAGTGGAGCCTGTGCTACTGGTTTGGAAAAAATTGTAACGCAGCGGTGTGAGGTCTTTTCCGTAGGAGTAGAAATATTTTTCCACCTCAGAGAGTGCTATGGGGTATATTTTGCGTTTTTCTTTTATAGTTATAGCCATGTCCTTATTCAGAAGGTCTGCCCTTACCATGGTCATCATGTGTGTTATGGTAGGCATGGTGGCTTTTTGTTCACGATATTCGCTGATGGATGTCAATGTGGTGGCTGATGTTATGTCATCCATTATGTTTTTAAGGTTTTCTATCTCATAAGAGCCAATCATTACATCACCAACCACGGTAGCGTAATTAACTCCTTTTTTACCCAATGCAGATGATATAATATCTGAAAAAATGCTCTTTTTTCCCAATGTTATTATGGGGTGGTCAAGTTA
>JAQUTH010000069.1 GCA_028709885.1 Flavobacteriales bacterium | reverse complement strand
AGTCTGGTACATTCGCGCCATTTTGCCAAGAATAAGCTGATTGAGTTGCTTTGGAAAGAGATTGTTACCTCCATGCCCGAAAAGTTGTTGAACAAAGGCAGGGGAACGATCGTGGAATGGCGATGATTTTTTTCTTTTTTTTTGGAATTTCAAAAAACTTCCATTCCTTTGCATCGCTGAAAACGAAAATGATTCTCTAAACGAAGAGGAATCAAATTTTAAAAAATCCTAAAAAGGTTTGGCGGCTTCAAAAAATGATTTATTTTTGCAGTCCCAAATTTAGGGAAGTAAAATGATGGCCCGTTCGTCTAGGGGTTAGGACGCAAGATTTTCATTCTTGTAACACGAGTTCGATTCTCGTACGGACTACAATCTCCACAGGAGGAAAAAGTACCCAAGGTCTGTTCGTCTAGGGGTTAGGACGCAAGATTCTCATTCTTGAAACAGGGGTTCGATTCCCCTACGGACTACAAAACGAATAATCATAAAAGATAATCAGACATATGTCTGAAAAATAAAAATTTTTACAAGATGGCAAACCATAAATCGTCTATCAAACGCATCCGCGCCAACGAGAAAAAACGTTTACGCAACCGTTACTACCACAAAACTGCTCGTAATGCCGTTAAAAAACTTCGCGCTACCACAGATAAAGCAGAAGCAACAGAAATGCTGCCAAAAGTAGTATCTATGATTGACAAATTGGCAAAGAAAGACGTTATACACAAAAACAAAGCTGCTAACCTTAAAAGCAAGCTTGCTAAACACGTCGCTACAATAGCATAATAGCGCATCTGCGTTTCAGCATATCACAGCTCCATATCATCTGGTATGGAGCTTGTTGTTTTTGAAAAAACACTAACATGAACACCACATTTGACACTCTACCACGCGCTATAAAATACGCCATAACAGCACACAGCAGTACACATCACCTCTATGACGACGCTCCATACTCAGTACATTTGGCTATGACAGCACACTACGGCGACATATTTTCTTATCTATTGCCTGAAAAAGACCGAGACGACGTACTATCCGCACTGTGGCTCCATGACACGATAGAAGACTGCCGAATAACGTACAATGACCTAAAAGCCGTCTTTGGAGAAAAAATAGCCGAAATGGTGTATGCCGTTACCAATAACAGAGGTCGTACACGCGCAGAACGCGCCGATGAAGATTACTACAACGGAATACGTGCCACTCAGTACGCTTCATTTATCAAAATGTGCGACCGCATGGCAAATGCCAAATATTCACAAGTGTACAACGAGAGCAAAATGGTGGATGTTTACCGTCGAGAAATGCCTGAATTTCTCAAAAAAGTATGCCCTTCTGACATGGGAGATGTATATCGTCCTATGATAGAAGCCCTTAAAGAAATGACGAGATAACAAAATTACCCATAAATAATAAAACGCCGCTCAGAAAACTGAGCGGCGTTTTACATCTATCATATTCTAATTCTTAAAGCAAAACTCACCCGGGTTAATATCAGCTTTGAATGAATCAATGAGCCTACCCATTCCCGAGTAACGCATTACAGTTCCTTTTTGAACATAATTGACAGCGTCGCTAACGTACACTTCACCATTTTCAACATCTACTGCTAAGGCATAAAAAAGTTTTCCCTCTCCACTAACGAAAGACTCAGAAGGCAAAGATGTATCGCTTACCGACATCTTATAAACCGAGGTATTAACATAATAAAGACTGTCGCCCTGCGCTGTGGCACATAAAGACGACGGAGACATATCCATAGACGGAAAACTATATATTTTTTCCACAGCAAAACGTTCTGTATTCACCTTTATAAGAGTGGCGCGCTCCTGTCCCAATGGCGAACCATAATAACCCCCATCACAAAGCACCCACAACGCGCCATTGGCATCCACAGCCATGCTATTAGGCTGTTTGGTAACGGTAAGAGAAGAAACTATCTGGTCTGTGGCGGGGTCTATCTTGAATATTTTGTCGCTACCAGAGTAAGCGCACACATATACATATCCATTGTGCATGACCATTCTTTCGGTGGAAGATACAGGCATGGCGATGCTTCCAGTTCTGGTAAGTGTTTTAGTGTCTATAATTGAAATTTCTGGGGTGTAAAGGTCTGTAACATACATTTTTTCATCGGACACCTTCATTATATAGCGCGGAGATGTAAGTCCTGCTATAACTCCCACGTATTTGAATGTATTTATATCTATAACGTATATTTTTCCAGAATTGTTCACTACCACAAAGCCTTTTGAGTCTATAATGGACATGGACTGGCACACATCGCCCAAAGGAAAATTATTGGCATTGTAAAAAATCTCGTTATCTGTCTCTCTGGTAGCAGGATTGTAGTAGGAAAGAGAGGCATTACCGTACATATAGTTACCTTCGTTGCACACAAAAACGCCTTTGCCTGCACGGTAGTATTGTTCTCCGCCTGTGGTCAGGTCATTTCCACAAGAAAAAACCACCAAGGAAGCGCACAAAATGATTATTTTTATTATAAATATCCTCATTACTTCTTATTTATATGAAAATTTGACAGAGAAAAGGAAGTTTCGCCCAGGCATGGCTCGCCAAAGAATAGCTTGATATTTTCTATCAAAAGCGTTGTTTAGTTTCAAGTTAAAGTCCAACGACATATCATTATGGAAGTTTATCTTTTTACCAAATGTTATGTTGTGAATGTCGTAAGGAGGTAGTTTGTGCCGTGAAGAAGACTGCGATGCTGTGGTATAACGCTCACTCACTGCACTCCACACATAATATAGATAAAAACCTCGGTATGAGACATCAAGCATCACATTTCCTTTGTGTTCTGGTATATAAATGAGCTGTCGTCCACGAGCTTGGTCGCTCTGAGGGTCTTCATTGGTGGTCTTGGTATAACTGTAATTTCCTGATATGGTGGTTTTTGCCCCACTAAAAGCACACGATGCTGACATATTTACCTCAGCACCACGAGAAAAGACTTCGCTTATATTGGTGGCTGTCCAGTAGCGAAATTCACTCGGTTGCCACATTATCCAGTCATTTATCCACGATGCAAAACCTGTAATGTTCCCTTTCAAGGTAAAAAGACCCGCTTTTTTGGCGTAATCCACAGCCACATCGGTAGAATATCCCTCTTCTGGCTTTAAGTCTGGGTTGCCTCCAGGCAGCCAATACATATCGTTAAGGGTTGGCTGGTGATAGTTTCGGGTGGCATTTATTTTTAGGGTAAAATTTTTATCTTTCAGCGGTGCAAACTCAGCCCCCAATGAAGGCATAGGGCGAGTCCATGAGCCATCTACCACATCTTCCCTTACCAATGCAAAACCAGAAAACCAATGGTTAAATGTATGATGAGCCGATATGCTAACTCCCAACTCCACCCTTTCTGCTGAATAACCGTCTTCGGTTATTCTGTCAAAAATATTGACTGCGTGGTAGTTAGCATTTGCCAAAAAAGAATACGTCGTCTTTTCCGATGGCGAGTATTCAAAACGGTATTTATTGTGAAAAGAATAAACCACACTGCGAGAATCGTAATTGGTGTACCATTTTTCTCCCGTGAGGTTTGCCATGAAATAATCTATGTTGGTAGCCGAAAAAGAAGTTGTAAAATCGCTTTTGTACTTACTCCAATATTTTTTCCAATGCCCCACCAGACGAAGTTCGTTATCTGTCTGACGCTCCTGCCGTCCTGTGCCTTGATATGACATGATAGTGGGTAGGTTTCTGTCTGAGTGCATAAACCAAGCGTTAAAAGTCAGAAAATGTCCTCGCCCAGCATTGTAATTCACATCCACTACACCTCCGTGCTTTTTATAATCAGCATTGGTCTGTTTTACCACTTCAAAAGGCGGTACAGCACGGTTTAGGTACTCAAAATCATTTTCCGCCATATCAAACATATAACGCAAACGCGTCTGTAATTTTTTACTGCCTCCGCCCACATCTAAAAACGTCTGGTATGTTCCATAGCTACCTACCGTCTGCATCAGCGCACTGTAAAATTTTCTATCCCAGCCCACAGATGAAGTCATGCTCACCTCTCCACCTAACGCACCACTGCCTTCCTGCATTGAGCTACCTCCATGATATAATTCAGTTTTGTCCACAAACCAAACTGGTATGAGGGAAAAATCCACCTGACCCAACATAGGGTTGTTTATATTTATACCGTTCCACTCCACCTGCGTGTGCGATGCTGCCGTTCCACGAAAAGACACCGTAGCGGTAGAACCTTGCCCATATGTCTTGACAAAAATGGACGAGTGTTTTGACAGCATATCCGCAAAAGTAGATGACGAAGACTCTGCCATTTGGATACTATCTACCGTCGTTATGGTGGTAGCTGTCTGTTTTACGGTGCGATGTCCATTTATGATTACTTCTTCCAGTTCTCCACCATTTACCTGAGCTATGGATGGCAGAGATAGCAGTAAAAACAATATAGATAACGTTTTTTTCATTCTTATTTGTTTTTTACTGAAAGAGAAATAGCTCCATACACCTCTGTACTACCCTCGCCTATCCAACCAGCGTAGTCATTTACAGCGGTGTACACTTTTATAAAATCTACTCCGGGTAGCGTTACAGCGTTGCCATTTTTATCTACTGCCCATGATATGTCAAACTTATTACTTCCTGCTGTGTCATTGTCAAGGTTTACCACATCGGTATATTCTTCCGAATAATTATCTGCATAACCTTTGCCCGCAGAGCCTCTATACCAAAGTTCTTCCGTTGGAGTGCTTCTGTTTTCCAAAAGCCCCACCAAACGCGTTCCCGAGTATTCCAACGTCTCAGCTGTGGCAGATACAAACGAAGGCCAAAAAGTATGAGGATGAAAAGGTCCTAAAACTTTTGCATCAAAAAAACCACTTTCCCCTGCGCTATCTGTCCAATGAACATCTTGTGCGGTGGTCAAATCATCAGGACGGGTGTACGTTACTGTGTAATTTTTGACCGTAGAGGCTTTTGAATGATTTTCTCCCCATAACTCGTACCACTCATCTTCATCGGCACGTCCGTTGGCATTAACGTCAAAAGCTACCATAACGCATCCCGGTTCACTGCTTCCTGTGTAAGCATTTCCTTTTATTACAAAATCATAACCGTCTATGTTCTTTACTGTGTGGTCAAAACCGAATACTACGTACCCTCCAAATCCACCGAGTGATACACCTCCGTCTGCCCCACCTATCAGAGAAAGGGCACTTTGCGTTGTTCCAAAGTCTTCTTCGTTGATGTTTTGCCCTGGCGCTGGGTTATATGCCAATACTGTTGATATCCATTTAGATGAAGAACTGGTTACTGCGTGTGCTGAATATACTTTGCATGTGTAACTTCCTGCCGATATGTCAAGTTTTAAGGTGTGTATTCCTCCCGATGACGGTGTGTATTCGTATTTAGACGAAGATGATACTTTCTGTCCGTCCAGTGTCCATGTATAGGTGTCAGATTTAAGAGAAATGCCAAATGTGGTTTTTTCTCCCCTTGCTACCAATGCAGATGCAGTGGTATAGAGGTCTGTTATTTCGTCTTCTGTGTGGTTGACTTTTTTGTACTTGGTGCAGGCTGAAAGAAAGGCACATCCAAGTGCTGTAAAAAAGATTATGTATATTTTTTTCATCATCGGTATGATATGTGTTCGTAAAAAACACAAACAGCAAGGGACTTTCACAGGGCGTTTCACTCCCTTTGACAAGTATAACGATGAGAATAAACAGATGTGAAATTCTTTTTCGTGAAATACACTTGCTGTTGTGTGTCTTAGATTTTACAGCAAGTGATAATGACCTATTTTTCATAGGTTACACAGCGAGCGGTTCAAGCATTTGCCCTACTGTATAAATATCGACTACTAAGCCCATTCTCCGCAGACCATAAAATCCAATACGTAGGCAGGTCTTCTGACTCATCCCACTTTTAAGGCCTTCCCATTCGGTTTTATTGTCAAACTCAAACAGTGACTTTTGTCCTAAAAGCTATGGATAACATATCCGGGACTTACAGCAGCGGGAACTGTTGCCGAATTTCACGGCATTCCCTTTTCATCTCCTATGGCGGAGAACCTATCGCTTTTGCAAATGTAATACTAAAATGTGTAGATACACAATATTTCCAAAAAATATTTCCAACTCTCTGATTACAAACAAAAAGAGCCACACAAACGCATGGCTCTCTTTCTATAATAAATAGGTGTTGTTATTCTCCTATAAGTTCTTTGTATTGCGCTGCTGTGAGCAGGTCTTCCAAATCTTTGGCATCGGCTACATTTATTTTTATTATCCAGCCAGCTCCGTATGGGTCTGTATTGACCAATTCAGGGTTGGCATCCAGTTCGCCGTTGAACTCTGTTATAAGTCCTCCTGCTGGCATAAACATATCGGAAACAGTTTTTACAGCCTCTATACTGCCAAAAACCTCTTCTTTTCCTATTGTCTCGCCTGCGGTCTCAACATCCACGTACACTATGTCGCCCAATTCGCCCTGTGCATATTCTGTAATGCCTATTGTAGCTGTTCCATCACCGTTCACACGTATCCATTCGTGGTCTTTGGTGTACTTCAAATCTTCTGGTATATTCATAAAAAATTGTAGTTTTAAGTTAAACAATGCCCAAATGTACAAAAAAATACAACATCACAAAAAAATCATTCTCCTATATTGTATTTAACATTGAACGTCCCAGTAGTGGAAAAAGTAGTAGGCATCTGCGGGAGCATATACCCACGGAAAAGAGCATATACAGTAAAGCCAACACTTAGATTTTTCCCCAAAGAATAACCCACCGAACATTTCACGGACGTAAAACGCTCCCCAGAACTCACCTGTGAATCCTCGGCACACGCATTGTAAAGAGTGGTATAGTTTTTGCGAAGAACAGCATCGGCTCCCACAGTCCACTTTTTAGCCACCACAGCACTACCTCCAAAAGAATAACTCCTACCCATAGTCTCACTCACCCGCGACGAAGCCACACTAAGGCTCACCATTCTATCCCGAGTGTAAGAGAAAAAAGCCCCTACACCATTTTTCATCTTGACCTCCACACCAACCAAAGGCGCAAAAGCCTCCACCACATTGACCGAAGAAAAAACATACTGCTGAGGAAACATATCCATCTCTACGGTACTACCCCACAGCTCATTGGTAGAAAAATCATTTATGCTATACCACGCACTGTACTTGCTCCACAGACGAACTGACGAAAAAATATCCCTCACAGCAGGTAAAAAACCTATACCAGTGTACTCCACACTAATCTCAGGTAAAGGCACCTTGTTAAAAAGATTGTATCCGACATTTTCTCCACCTCCCAAGTAAGCGCCAAGAAAAGAATACGTTAGAACGTCGGGATGATTTTTTGGCAAGCCAATAGGAAAACCGTCCGCACCGAAAGTATTAATACCATAACGCTCAGCTAATTTACCAGCCACACGAGGCATCAACGCCCTCATTCGGTTCATTGTCTCGCTGGTATTTTCATCATTTGAATCAAAGGAAGAACGCCACGCCCAACGCGAAACGCTCATACTACCACTGGTACGTTCTTTTCCTGTATTCAGGACATAAGAACGCGACACCGGGTCATATTCCGATGAAAAAGAATTAAGAGTAGCCCTATTTTCTTCCTTACCACCTTTGAGGTTTATCACCAGATGCGGAGCAGGCTCCCAATCCACTGAATATGACAACACCGATGCTTTTTTTCGTGCCACCTGCTCGGTAAGATACTCACCACTGAGAGTTATTTCTCCATGTATAAAAGCGCTTCTAAGAGCATCCGTCTGCCTGCCCATCATAAAATCCCAACCCAAAGCACCCAATGCAGAAACGCCCATAAAACCAGCCTCTCCCATATACCCTGGCAAAAGAGTCCCCTCTGTATATCGGTAAGACACATCTGCACGTCTTAACACACTACGCATACTCCACGGGTATTTTTTCCCTTTTTGCACCGCACCAGCAAAACCGTCTTGTTTTACAGCCTTTGAAAAACATCGTAAAAAATCAAAACCTGCCGAAACTGCAAATGTGGAAGCGTTTTGCACCACATTGCCAAGGTAAATCCTCTGCATATTATCATCGTAAAAAGCAGATGTGCTACCAGCTCGCCAATAAAAATCTGCCGTGTATTGCGTTTTTACATCTATCCAATCTGTGGCAGTGAAAAAATGAAAAGGTAAACGATAACCCACCTGTGCACGCTGGTGATATGCGGTAGAACGTCCAGTAGAAAAAACATCTGTGAGTGCGCTACGCCTTTGCTCCGCTGATGTAGGCTCTACTATATCCACCACCCCGCTACCTATGGCAGAAAAAGATATTTTGAGGTTTTTAGTCAAATCAAACACAAAACCAGCGTTGTAACCTACCGTATAATCCCACAAAAAAGAAAACGCCCCAGCTGTGTTCTCATCTGCAAAATCCCGCAGAGAAGATGACACGTCATACCTTTTTGCCTGCACTTTGAAATACAATGACGAGGGCATAGGTTTAACCGAAATATTTTTGAGCCATTGTTTCTTGGTCTTTGAAAAAGGGGAAAGAAAACCGCCACTATTCACATAGTTATACCCAGCAGAAAACAGATGAGACCTCAACGCATAGTCCTGCGTATAAAAATCATTCATCTGTGTAGACAAAAGAGCGTATGAGAGAGAAAAATTCTGCACACTCCATAATTTAGCCTTTAAACCCTCCTTGGCAGCAAAAGATAAAGACACGCCCAGATTAACTGACCGAGTCTGTGAACGCAAAAAACTCCGCGTCTTTTCATCGGCATCATTGTACTTAACATCGGACATATCACCACTGTAAACAGGTGTTTTTATCCACTTACCCACACTAAACGAAACGGGCATCACCACGTTCCATTTCTCTGGCAAGAAAGAACCTACCTGTACCACTGCACCTGCCTTGTACCATAAGGATGAATATCTGCCTGCGTTCATTCCACTGGATGAATAGCCCACAGTAGCATCAAAAGAAGCCAAAGAAGACATATTCCACCTCAAAGAGGCTTCTGTTGCCCAGCCTATGCGTTTTTTTCCTACTTCTACACGCAGTTCGTCAGCCCATACGGTGGCGCTTTTTGAAAATGCGGAATTGTTTTTTACGCCTATCACTACTGTTCGTACCATGGACAAAGACGGGTAGCCGCATACTGTTATCTGGTATCCGTTGATATTTTCTGTGTATGGTGTGTGTGCGTCAGGGTGTGTTTTATCCCTTATTTTTTCGTCCCTATGTTTTTTTACTGTGGTAAATGTTTCCAATGGGATATTTATTTCGTTTTCTTCTTGCCATATTTGCTCGGCGGCAAGTGCGCCCCACTGCGTGGGGCGCACTTGCCGCGCCGCCTGATAGTAATTTTCGGTATTATCGCCACCAAAACGAAGAACCGAATAAAAATCATCATCACCAACAGCGGTAGAACTCTCCACACCCTCTAAATGCAAAAACAAACGAACACTCTGAGCACCCAACATATCTACCTCAACATTTCTGTACACCCCGCGCAAAGCACCAGAAGGAACGTTTTTAGCTGTAAAAGACAGCGACGCCTCATCAGCATAATGAGAATTGAGCCCACTACGTACCCTCTCACGGTTTACTTTTTCAGGAGGAAGATAAGCAATAGGCGTGCGTGCCGAGTTTTTCACTACTGAAACACTACCCACCGTAACATCATTTTCTGCATCATCATCAAAAACAAAAGCCTTCCAATCATTTTTTTCCAGTTCAAAAACAGCCATACGCCACACCAGAGGACTTTCCACACCAGAGAAATACATTCTCATGGCACTCACTGCCGACGGATTCATACCTGTACCCACCTTATAAGCAGGCGAACAAAGAGGTATTCTCATCTCCACCCAAACTACACTATCTGCCGTACCGTCAGCCCTTTTTATCGCAGAACGCTGCACCGTGGTAACATAATTTTTTCCGACACACAAAAGCGAATCTGGCGATAAATCCACCACAAAGGCCGAGTAATTCTCTGCTGTG
>JAQUTH010000068.1 GCA_028709885.1 Flavobacteriales bacterium | reverse complement strand
TGGACTGGGTAAAAACTGGCGCGCTGATTTTGAGACATCTGCCCAGCCTTATACCGTAGAATCTATCATAGAATACGTGGAACAACACAACATGGAAAACGTGATAGTGGTGGACAATACCGCTTCAAAGACATTTGTGGAGAACTACACCCGTTTTGTTAGCGCAGGATTTGACCTTGTGGCTTCCAACAAAGTGGGCAACACCATATCGTATGATTTTTACTCATCATTGCGTCGCCTTCTAAAACAAAAAGGAAAAACATTCCTGTATGAAACCAACGTAGGAGCAGGATTACCACTGGTAGACACCATACGCCAGCTTCACCATTCAGGTGATAAAATCCGCCGTATAAGAGGTGTTTTCTCGGGTACGTTGAGTTACATTTTCAATCATTTCTCACTGGAAGACAGAAGTTTTTACGCCATATTACGTGAGGCTATGGAAAAAGGCTATACCGAGCCAGACCCACGTGAAGACCTTTGTGGTAATGACGTAGCACGAAAACTGCTTATCTTGGCGCGTGAGATAGACTTCAAGAGCGAATTTGAAGACATAAAAATAGAAAATCTCATACCTGAGAGCCTTCGTAGTGGTACAGTAGAAGATTTCTTATCAGGGGCAGATGTTATGGATGCTCTGTACGGAGATAAAAAATCTAAACTTGGCAGCGATGAGGTGCTTCGTTATGTTGGAGATTTGGACGTTGTTAACGGCACGCTGGAAGTAAAACTGGCGGTGGTTAAAAAAGGCACAGCCTTAGGTAGTCTGAAAGGTTCAGACTCTATGTTTGAGATATATACCGAGTCTTACGGTGAAAACCCTCTTGTCATTCAAGGAGCAGGAGCAGGAGCGCAGGTAACAGCGCGCGGTGTATACACAGATATTCTTCGTATAAGCGAATCTGTGGGAGAATAAGGCACAACGTTACATATAAAAATGAGGAAAGGGGCATCGTAAGATGCCCCTTTCAAATAAAACTAACCCAAACCTAAAAACTATAACTATGAAAAACTAAAATTGTATTTTAGTACTGCAAAGATACTGACGTTTTTGTTAAAATCAAAACATATGGTGTAAAATATACACTATTTAACATAAAAAACTGTTTTTTGATATTTAAATCAGACATCGTTGTTTTGCGGTATGTTTATAGTACGTATATTTGTGGTACAAACAATACATAAAGCACAAGTGAAAATAATATTAGAAAGAAAGGGTACATCTTACAACATGGAAGCAAAAGGCTCCACAGGAGATGCTGTCCTTTTAAATAGGATAACACCAGAATCACACACTGGTACCAGCCCTATGGAACTTATTTTAGAGGGGTTAGCAGGGTGTAGCAGTATAGATGTCCTTTTGGTACTGGAAGAAAAACAAAGAGCCAACATATCATTATATAAGGTGGAAGTAGAAGGAAACCGCCAAGAAGGAAAGGCAGCTCGCCCTTTTGATGACATACATCTGCATTTTATGATAGACACAGACGTATCGGCAACAAAAGTCTTGCGAGCCATAGACCTTTCGTTGGAAAAATACTGCTCTGTTGCCAAAATGCTGGAAAAAGCAGCAAAAATAGATTATTCACTCACCCTTTGCGGTCAAAAAATAAAATAAAATGATAGAATATCTGTACGATACCGTATTTGAACTGGAAGATGAAGATTTTTACACTCAATGGATTACTTCGTTGGTGGAGGAAAATGACTGTGAGGTGGGTGAGCTATGCTATACTTTTTGCTCAGATGAACAGCTAATAAAACTAAACCGTGAGTATCTGGACCACGACACATACACTGACATCATCAGTTTTGACTACTGCGAGGACTATATCATCAGCGGTGAGATGTTCATCAGTGTGGACCGCGTGCGCGAAAATGCCCAAATACTTGGATTACAGTTCAAGGACGAAATAGACCGCGTCATGGCACACGGAATACTCCATTATTTGGGACACAAAGACAAGACAGATGCTGACGCTGCTGAAATGCGCCAAGCCGAAGAACACGCCTTGGCTCTTCGCAGTGAGGTAGGAAAAGAAGAATAAACATGGAAATAGAGCGCAAATATTTGGTGTGTGGGGATTTTATGACCTTTGTTCACAATAGTACGCGGATAGTGCAAGGTTATATCTGTGATGACACAGACAGGACAGTCCGTGTACGCATTCGTGGTGAAAAAGGCTATATCACTATAAAAGGACGCAGTAGTGCCGACGGTCTTTCCCGTTATGAATGGGAAAAAGAAATACCTATGTCAGAAGCAGAATCTTTGCTTTCTCTGTGTAAAAGTGGAGTGATAGATAAAACACGTCATCTTGTGTCTTTTGAAGGACATACCTTTGAAGTGGATGTCTTTGCTGGGAAAAATGTAGGTCTTGTCATGGCAGAAGTAGAACTTTCTACCGAAGATGAAAAAGTTATCCTACCTCAGTGGATAGGCAAAGAAGTAACGGGAGATACCCATTATTATAATTCCTATATATCATCTCACCCGTACAGCACGTGGAAGTAACTCATTCATCTATACTTTGCTCCATGCCTTCAACACTGCTTTGAGTGTTTGGAGCAGTGTTTTGTGGTATCATACTGTGTGATATTTCTGTGTTTTGACCATTTACATCTTCTATTTTATCTTTTTGGGCAGGCTTCATGTACACCAGATAAACATTGGTAATGGTGCGCATATTTATCAAAATAACCTGTGCGGTAAATAGAATGGTTATGCTCACCGATAGCCAACTCATCCAGCTGGTATGTACCATGAAAAACATGGTAAACATAATAAGGATACCCTCTACCACTATGGAATAGGACGTATTAGTAAACATCAGCTGGTACAAAGAAAGATGCTTGTCTGAAATCATCACATCAGTTTCCCTTTTTTTCAGCTCCACCGTTACTGTTTCGCTAAAAGTGAGAATAAGAGTTAGCAGTGCTATGGAAAAAGCCATTAACGAACCGAGCAGTGTTACTATAAAACCTAAGTTGAAAGACTTTATTATAACGCTACCTTCGCGGTCTATACTCAGAAAAGCCAAAAGTATAGGTGTAGCCCACTCATATAGAAAAAGGCGTTTGTTGTGCCACATGACTGCAAAATAGTCAGACACAGGAGCCATAAAAGCAAAGTAATTTTTTAAACGCAATAAACTGGTGTCCATAGCATAAGTGATGTATCACATAAATATAGCTAAAAACCCTAAATGCGTATTTTTTATTTTCTTAAATAACAAATCAAATGTAAAGTCCAGCTTTTTCTATATAGTGAAGAACACATTGCGGTAAAAGAGACTGCACGCATAGTCCATTTTTTAGGTCTTCACGTATGGCAGTGGCAGATATTTCCACTTGTGGGGCGTTTTCTACTATGTGAATATCGGCAGATTCAAACACAGAACTGCTCAAAGAATAACCTGGCCGAGGATATACATAAAAAGAAAAATATTTCAAAAGCCACTGGTAGTTTTTCCATTTTTCAAAACCTACCAAACTATCTGCACCCATTATCAGACTGAAATGCTTGTCTGGGTGTTTCTCTGTAAGGTGGAGTAAAGTATCACACGTGTAAGACGGCTTTGGCAGGCGGAACTCTTCATCGCAAGCCCGGAAATGTTCGTATCCGTCTATCGCCAAATGCACCATTTCCAAACGGTGATAATCACTTGCCAGAGTGCTTTTTTTCTTGAAAGGATTGTGCGGAGAAATGACAAACCATACCTCGTCCATATCTGTATGTTCCACCATGTGATTAGCCACTATCAAGTGTCCATGGTGAATCGGATTGAATGAGCCGAAGTACAGTCCTATGTTCTTTTTTTTCTCCACTGAAAGCCTTTATTTTATGTCAAGAGCCTTGCTGATGATTTCTTTTATCTGCTCCACAGCAGATGCAAGGTTATCATTTATAACCACATGGTCAAATTTTTCTGCGTAAGTCATCTCTTTTTCAGCCTTTGCTACGCGCATATCTATCTTTTCCTGAGAGTCTGTGCCACGTCCTTGTAAACGGCGACGAAGCTCCTCTACCGAAGGAGGCATAACAAATATAGAACACGTTTCCTTGGGGTACATATTTTTTACATTGACACCACCTACCACATCTACGTCAAGAATGACAGCTTTTCCCATGTCCCATATACGTGAAAGCTCGCTTTTGAGAGTGCCGTAGTAATTATCTTTGTACACTTCTTCCCACTCCAAAAAGTCTTTGTTTTGTATTCTCTGGCGGAAATCCTCCGGCGAAAGAAAATAATAATCCTTTCCGTTTATTTCTTTTCCCCGTGGAGCGCGCGATGTGGCTGATATGGAAAATTCCAACGGAAACATCCCTGTGGAAAGTATCTTTTGAACTATTGTAGTCTTGCCACTGCCGCTGGGTGCTGAGAAAATGATGATTTTTTTGTCCATCTTACAAAACGTTGAGCGATTGTTCTTTTATCTTTTCCAATTCGTCTTTCATGCGTACAACTATCTTCTGCATATCGGCTTGGTTGCTCTTAGACCCCATGGTGTTTATCTCACGTCCTATTTCCTGAGCTATAAATCCTAATTTTTTACCACATTCGGTCTCATCTGACATGGTTTTGATAAAATAGTTAAGATGAAGTCCAAGACGTACTTTCTCCTCTGTTATATCCAGTTTTTCTAGGTAAAAGATTATCTCTTGTTCAAAACGGTTTTGGTCAACATCGGCTCCTGAATCTGCTAAGTTCTTTTGCAGTCGCTCTTTGATAGCCTCTACACGTCCTTTTTCAAACGTGTCTACCTGACTCAGTAATGCGCGTATGTTTTCTATATATGATGTTAGTTCTTTTTCCAGTACCTTACCTTCGGCAGTGCGGTATGTGTCTATGGCTTTTATGGCAGCATCCACACCAGTCATAACAGTAGCCCATTCGTCCTCATCCAGTTCTTCACGTTCTCCGCGAAAAACATCTGGCAGACGCATAGCCATTTCAAGACGTTGAGTGGCTGTGGCGGAAGGCTCTATCTGAGACAGTTGGTTCATGTATGAAAGCACTGTGGCGGTGTTTATATCGTGGCTCATGTCAGTGTCTTCGGTCTCATGGTATAGCAGGACATCTACTTTTCCTCGCGTTAGTTTGGAAGTGATGTAACGGCGCAGTTCAAGCTCCTTTTCTCTGTATATAGAAGGTATGCGCATAGACATATCCATTTGTTTGCTGTTGAGGCTTTTTATCTCTACTGTGAGTTTTTTTGATTTCAAAGACACCTGAAAGCGTCCGAATCCAGTCATTGATTTTACCATGGTATATATTTTTTGTCTTTTTATTTCAGACTACAAATGTAATCAAGATATACCGTTTTTTGACAAATTTTCACCCTATTTCTAACTAAGGCTTTTATTGCTTACCTTTGTAAGGTAGAAAAAACGGGAAAATGAATTATCTATCGGTAGAAAATCTAAGCAAATCATTCGGGGTACGCACCCTTTTCAGCAATATCACATTCGGTATAGACCAAGGCGAAAAAGTGGCTTTTGTAGCCAAAAACGGCAGCGGAAAGTCCACTCTTATGCGCATACTTTCAGGGCAGGATACCCCTGACGGAGGTAATGTGGTTTTTCGTGGTGGTATCAAGGTAGGTTTTTTACCTCAGCAACCTATCTTTCCTGTCGACAAAACAGTGGAAGATATCATATACAGTGCAGATACACCAGAACTTAGAGCCATAGCTCGTTATGAACGTGCAGCACATGACCCTCAGTGGGCAGCGGATTTTCAGGCGGCATACGAACAGATGGACTCTCTACAAGTGTGGGATTATGAGCTTAGAATACAAAATATACTATCTCAGTTGCAGTTAGACACACTAAAAGTCCCATGTGGGGAAATGTCAGGTGGGCAGGTGCGCCGTTTAGCCTTGGCACAGGTACTGATAGAAAAACCAGATTTTCTTATCCTTGATGAACCTACCAACCACTTAGACCTTCCTATGGTGGAATGGCTTGAAAATTACCTTTCGGGAGAAAAAATCACTCTTTTCATGGTAACCCATGATAGATATTTCTTAGACCGTGTATGTACCGATATTTTAGAGCTGGATGGAGCTACTCTGTGGCGATACAAAGGCACTTATTCGTATTTTTTGGAAAAAAGAGCGGAACGATACTCCACTGCCGATGCCGAAACAGCCAAAGCGCAGAATACCATGCGCAAGGAATTGGAGTGGATACGCCGTCAGCCACAAGCCCGTGGAACGAAAGCCAAAGCCAGAATAGATGCTTTTGATGACCTGAAAAAACGTGCAGCTCAGCGGATAGAAGAACGCGTCATGACTCTGGGTATCAACATGGAACGCCTTGGTAGTAAGGTGGTGGAACTACATTTGGTATCTAAAACATGGGGAGACCTTAAAGTATTGGACCGCTTTGAATATACTTTTCGCCGAGGCGAACGCCTTGGAATAGTGGGAAATAACGGCACAGGAAAATCCTCCTTTGTACGCCTTATAACTGGCGACACCCAGCCCGATGCAGGACGTGTAGTGGTGGGCGATACTGTTGTTTTTGGGTATTACCGTCAGGAAGGAATACAGATAAATCCCGGTGAAAAAGTGATAGAAGTAATAAAGAAATACGGCGATTACCTTCCAATGGCAAAAGGCAGAAAACTATCTGCCGAACAGCTATTGGAGCGTTTTCTTTTTTCACGCTCACAACAATGGGACTATGTGGAAAAACTATCAGGTGGAGAACTTCGCCGTCTGTATCTGTGTACTGTCCTTATAGCCAATCCTAATTTTCTTATTCTGGACGAACCTACCAATGATTTGGACATCATCACTCTGACAATATTGGAAGAATTTTTGGCTGAATACCCAGGAGTACTTCTCATTGTAAGCCATGACCGTTATTTCATGGATAAAATAGTAGACCACATATTAGTATTCAGTGGTAACGGCGAAGTAAAAGAATTTCCGGGTACATACTCAGAATACCGCCAATGGCAGAAAAATAGCCCTAAGGAAGAAGTCAAAGAAGATGTTGCCGATGTGGAAAAAACAAAGACCGAACGTGTCAAGACTACCAAAAACCGTCTTTCATTCAAAGAACAACGCGAATATGAATCCATAGAACAGCAAATGCCTCTGCTCACCTCTGAAAAGAAAAGCATAGAAGACACCTTTGCCAGTGGAGAAATACTATCAACTGAAAGAGTAAATGAATTGTCAGAGCGCATGAAAGAGATTATATCTACTCTTGACACGTTGGAGGAACGCTGGTTGGAACTCTCCATGAAGTTAGAGGAAGAATAAACGCTTTTTGATGTATCGCCACGCTACCCATATAATCACCGCTACGCAAATGCTAAATACGCTCCACAGTGCTATATTTGGCTTTTTCTCGGAGGTGGAACGCACCTGTGATAAAGCCTTTTCTTGACTTTTTACCACTTTTTCATCTGAGGAGAGAACAGAATCTTTCTTTTCATTTTTTTCCTCTTGGCGTATCTTGTAAACCCTTTCGGTGTATCTTACCACAGAGCCGGAAGTATCCTTTTCCGTTATTTTTTCCTCTATGGAAATTACGGATTTAATATCCGAATGTTGTCTTGAAAAAGAATCTATCTTGATGGTTGCCACCTCGGCGTGGTCTATCGTTATCCTCTTATCACACTCCAATGTGCTTTTTTTTACCATGCACCCACTAAGGCATACGCATAAGACATAAATTATTACTTTTCTCATTGTACTGAAATGGTTATGGAGTTACCTTTTTCTTGTTCTTTTATTAGCAAGGAAGTGAGTTTTTCCTCAGTAGCTGAGCTGTTACTTATTATGCCATTGCCACTTTTGATGCCCACTAATATACAGCCAGAAGTATCTGAGGCAGTGTTACCTCGGTGTATTCGTATGCTTGAAAAATACGGTACATCCATTATTTGGGGCAAAAGACGTTTGAACTTTGGAGAAAAAGATACATTTACTCTGTATCTGCCATCTGGGATAGCGGTCTGCCCGTATATTTTTGTTTCAAATGTGAGGTCTCGCACTGCGTCTTCCAGTGTGTGGCAAAAAAACACACTGTCTATCGTAAGTATCCCCTCTGTGTATGTTGCTGTTTTACAAGTCCTACGCAATGTTAATTTCATTTTCTTCTTTCTTTGTTATGTTTGTTTTTCGGTATGGACATTTTTCATCTGTACAAGTGGTATTTTCCATTCTCTGGCGCATTAACTGAAAGTCTAATTCTATCTTGTAGAGACGTTTAGAAAGGTCATTTATCATGGCACGTTTGTCGTTGAGCATATCCTGCATTTTGTCCACCTCGGCATAGGCTTCTTTGAGGCTTTCCTTCAAAAATACTATTTGCTCCCGCGATGCTTGTTGCAGATGTGCTGTGTTGGCGTTTTTTATGCTTTCCACGTCTTCTTTTCGTCTGAATATAGCGGTGAAAAGTATTGGTGCCATTTCTCTTAGTCCCAATGCTCCTACCAGTGATATTAAAAGTTGTGTTATGGTTATTCCGTCCTTCATTTTTTTTGTTTTGATTTCTTTCAAATATAATAATCAAAAAGGAAATATAAAAGAGAAAAGAGTAAAAATTGCTGTTAAAGTTTGTATAAACGAAGTGATGTATGTATTTTTACAGAATGAATATTCACCCCGTGATAAATACGTTATCTTTTGATTATGAACGAAATGACAAGCGTACTGCTATATTAAACAGCACGCTATTTCTTGTTTCTACCTATGGTTTTCACGGAACATCCATGGCTATGATAGCCGAAAATGCAGGAATAGGGGCAGGAACGATATATCGTTATTTTAAAAACAAGGACGAACTGATATATAGTCTGATACAAGATATTCAGCAACGCGTGATAACGGCTATGTTGGACGGTTATGACGAAAAAGAACCATACAGAGCGCGTTTTGAACGTCTGTGGCTTAATATGACTCGTTATTATATGAGTCATCCAGCAGAGTTTCAGTATGCAGAACAGCATCGTCATTCAGGCTATATGCAACATTTAGCTCGTGTATCCAGCGTTAGGATTTTAAACCCTGTATTGCGTTTTTTCATAGAAGGTAAAAAGAAATGCCTTATAAAAGATTTGCCATTGTACACCATAATAGCCATTTCACGTGGACCTATCATAGAAATGGCAAAACTCCACATAGACCATAACCAAAAACTCACCGAGGAAAAGATACAGCAGGCTTGTTATGCTTGTTGGGATGCACTGCGTCATAACGAAGAATAAACATTATAATACATTATATGAAAAAATTTCTAAATACAGTCATTGTAGGTTCAGGTAGTTATCTACCAGAGAGAGTAGTTACTAATGATTATTTTATGAATGCGGAATTTTATGATGCAAATAATGAGCGCATCCCCCGTTCAAATGAGGATATAATAGAAAAATTTAGAGAGTTGGTAGGCATTACCGAACGCAGGTACGCCGAAAACCATATAAATAACTCTGATATGGCTACAATAGCAGGCGCTGCTGCCATTGAGGATTGGGGTGGAGACAAAAACACATTAGATTATGTGATAGTTGCCCATAACTATGGCGATATGCACCAAGGAGTACATTTTACCGAGATAGTACCAAATATGGCAGCCAGAGTAAAACACAAATTGGGTATTACCAATAACAAATGTATCCCTTACGACATGATATTCGGATGTCCGGGATGGGTGCAGGGTACTATTTTGGCACACCAATTCATACAGTCAAAATTGGCAAAAAACGTTCTCGTTATAGGTAGTGATACACTTTCACGTGCGTATGACCCTTGCGACCGCGATAGTATGATATTTGCTGACGGCGCTGGTGCTGTTGTCATTTCTGGTATAGAGGACGATAAAAAATATGGTATTCTTTCTACTTCCATGCAGAGTGATTGTGGAGAGGAGATAGACTACCTCAAAGGAGGACCAAGCCTTAACCCTAACTATGACGGACCACGCCGTAGCATGATACGCATGGCTGGACGGAAGGTGTATGAATATGTACTTAAAAATGTTCCTGCCGCTATCAAAGCAGCGTTG
>JAQUTH010000067.1 GCA_028709885.1 Flavobacteriales bacterium | reverse complement strand
GTTGTTTGTTTTCACAACGGCACACGCCAACACTTTGAGCGCAGTAAACAGGTGTATCTTTTCTCAGCGCATCGTACTGTTCGGCAGAAATCTCAGTATATTGATTGTTTAGCACCCATCCTTCGCTTTTGTCGTCAAAAAGACGAATCCTGCTCCATGCTGCACGACGTTCCAAAACCTTGAAAAACTCTCCAAAAAGCACCTCTGTGCATATTTGAGACTCATCATTAGGTTCAGTGTGAACAGAGACTATCGAAAGATGATTGATGGCATACTTCATACTCCTTTTTTTCAGATGTTATTTATTGAAAAGAACGGCATTCACTACGCTACGTTCTCCTTTGTTATCAAATTTTCCATTATCAGAAGGGTGATTGACCACTCCGCTATCGCTTTTTCCCTTGACAATCATAGTGGTAGAACCTCCACCGTCAAGATTTAGTGCATCCTCAGCACCAAGCCATTTCATTATTTTTGTCAGCTCTGCAAGACTCATGCCAGCAGCATTGTCCTTGGCGCGCCCGTCCACAGCAACTAAAAATACCTTATCTCCGTTTGAACCAACGGCTGTACGAGGGTGGCGCGCATTGTTAAATGAGTTTTTGAAAAGCTCTGCATTTTTTCCTTCTATCAAAAGCACTGGACCAGCGCACATTACAGAAGTGGCGGACTGAGCGGTTACCCATTTGGTAGGGTC
Organism: Flavobacteriales bacterium; assembly: GCA_028709885.1. GTDB lineage: Bacteria > Bacteroidota > Bacteroidia > Flavobacteriales > UBA1820 > Merdimorpha. Next base: position 9,412 of record JAQUTH010000067.1, on the reverse strand, counting down.
TCCTTTAACAGCATTTACGCTCATTTTTCCGTTATCATCTATCAAAACAGCTCCGTTTTCTCGCTGAGCCATAGAACCTATCTTGTCATAAAAAACAACGCCATCGGCTTTGTAATAACAAACTGAATTATACGGAGGTTTCATGTTGTAAAAAGTGCCGTTAATGGCTACAATAGCGTTTTTATCGGCAGCAAAAGTGCTTGTTTTAGTTATTTTTCCTTCGTTGTTAGCAAGAGAAAAACGACCTTTTGCCTTTTTCTGGTCTATGATAATGACGCTGATGTACTGCACTGATGCAAAAATAGAATCAGAACCAGTGAAATGGTGCTGTTTTAATGTGATACCCTTATCTATTTTAGAGGTAGTCCATTTAGCTTTGGCGAAGACAGTAGAATCGCTTTTTTCTGCATAAGCAAATGTGCAGAAAGCAAAAGCTAATACAAAAGTTAAAAGTTTGTTTTTTAGCATGATAGCGTGTTTTATTTATTATTTAAGGTTAAGTCAATATAAATAGGTAAATGGTCGCTAAACCCGCCAGTGTAAGTTTCTCCGCTGTATGTTCTCAGTGGTTTTCCACTTTGTGAAAGCATATACTGAGGGTGAAAAACAGTGGTGCTTACCTTTCCAGATACAAAATTAGTAAAAATTTGGTCAAAAGCATACCATGTATCTTTATAATAATATGAAGGACTTATCTCTATACTGCTATGGTCTGATATACATGGTGTTAGACTTTTGAAAAGTTGTATAGAAACATCGGTAGGGTCATCATTAAAATCTCCGAATGCTACTATTTTGGCTTTTTTGTTTTTGTCTAAAATATCATTCATCTTTTTAGATAAAAGAAAAGCCATATCTTTTCTGTCATCTTCCGTAGCTTTTTGCCCCGCATACCTTGATGTCCAGTGGTTTACAAACACATGAAGGGTATCTTTTGTCTGAGTAATTATACCTTTTATATACAAAAGACTTCTCGTATTTTTCATGCTTCTCAATGTGTCATAAGATATTATTTTGAAAGCATCATCGCGGTAAATAAAAGCAGGGTCTATGCCTCTTTCATCACCACTTTCCATATGTATATATTTGTATATTAACTTAGTACGCTTTGTTATTTCATGTGTTAGAGTAGATGTGGTATAGTAATTTTCCGTTTCGGCTATACCCATTATATCTGGTTTGATTTCAGAAATGACACGTGAAATGTTGTATACTTTTTTATTGAAACGAACAGTTGTCCAAGCTAATTTTCCGTACGGTGTATACTGGTCATCATCTTTATTAGGGTCATTTACCGTATCAAAGAGATTTTCTATGTTGTAAAACCCCATACGAAAAGATTTTTTAACCTGAGCAGAACATTCATTACTTAATGTAAATAATGAAATAACATAGCTTAATAGAAAGATAATAAGTGTCTTGTGTTTCATTTTATAGTACTGTTAAAAAATAATTTTATACTCAGGCTAAGGTATAAAAAATAGATGTATATTTCGTAAATTGCAGTGATTTTACATAAAAAGATATGACACCCTCACAGGCAAAAGAAGAAATACAACGTCTTAGAACGGAACTTACTGAACATAATTATCGCTATTATGTTCAGGATGAGCCAACTATATCAGATAAAGAGTTTGACGACGAACTAAGACATCTATCGGATTTGGAACGCCAGTATCCAGAATTTGATGATCCTACATCTCCTACAAAAAGAGTAGGAGGTGAAGTAACGAAAGTGTTTGATACAGTGAGACATAGAACGCGAATGTACTCGCTTGACAACACTTATTCACGTGAGGAACTGGCTGAATTTGATGCTCGTGTGCGTCGTGAATTGTCACAAGATGAAGCATTGGAATACGTTTTGGAACTCAAATATGACGGAGCATCCATAAGTTTAACATATCAAAATGGTCTTTTGGTTCGTGCTGAAACAAGAGGAGATGGAGTTCAGGGAGATGATATAACGTCTAATGCGCGGACTATCAGAAGTATACCTCTTAGATTAAAAGGAGATTTTCCTCCTATTTTTGATATTCGTGGCGAGGTAATAATGCCAGTATCGGAGTTTGAAAAGATAAATAATCACAGGGAAATAGACGGAGAACCTCTTTATGCCAACCCTCGTAATTTAGCCTCAGGAACGCTTAAATTGCAGGATAGTGCAGAAGTCTCACAGCGGAAATTGGATTGCCTGCTTTATTATGTCATGGAGGATACTGTAACCATTCCTACGCAGTACGATTGCCTTCAAAAAGCACGTGAATGGGGATTTAAAGTTCCTCAGCAAAGCACCTTGGCTCATTCATTGGAAGAAATATATGCGTATATAGATTATTGGGATACAGAACGTTACAAAATGCCGTACCAAACTGATGGCATAGTTATTAAGGTCAATGACAAAGCACAGCAGGCTCGTTTGGGTTATACGGCTAAAAGTCCGCGTTGGGCTGTGGCTTATAAATTTACTGCGCAGAGAGAGTCTACTATTTTGGAAAGTATTGCATATCAAGTAGGTAGAACAGGAAATATTACTCCTGTGGCAAATTTAAACCCACCAGTTCAGTTGGCTGGGACAATGGTAAAACGCGCCACTTTGCACAATGCAGACCAAATAGAAAAGCTGGATATTCGCGTTGGAGATACCGTTTTTGTGGAAAAAGGAGGCGAGATAATTCCAAAAATAGTAGGTATTGATAAAGCGAAAAGACCAGCAGATAGTGTTGTTACACAGTATATTACCATTTGTCCAGAATGTGGAACGCCCCTTGTCAGAACAGATGGGGAGGCAAATCATTTTTGCCCAAATGAAGACCATTGCCCACCGCAGATAAAAGGCAGAATAGAACATTTTGCGTCCAGAAAAGCTATGGACATAGAGTCATTGGGTGAGCAAAATGTCAGTATGTTGGTAGATAAAGGCTTGGTACACAATTATTCAGACCTTTACGCGCTGACATTTGAACAGTTGCATGGACTCTCATTTACTGTGGAAGAAGACGGGAAAAAACGTTCTTTTCAAAAACGCAGCGCTGAACGTCTTTTGAATGCCATTTTGCTAAGTAAAAATGTGCCATTTGAAAAGGTGCTTTTCGCCATTGGAATACGCTATGTGGGAGATACTACGGCGAAAAAAATAGCCCGATATTTCGGAAATATGGATGCTTTGATGTCAGCTTCAAAAGAAGAATTGTTAAAAGTGGACGAGGTTGGGGACAAAATAGCGGATAGTATTCTGTTGTTTTTTGCCAAAGAAGAACACCGAAAAAACATAGAGCGTTTGAAAGAATTTGGACTAAAAATGGCGATAGAGAGTGGTATAGGAGGCTCTTTGTCATCTGCATTGAATGGAAAATCTTTTGTGGTATCAGGTAAATTTAGCATTTCAAGAGATGATATGAAAGAAATGATAGAGCGCCATGGAGGTAAAAATGTTTCTGCTGTCAGCGCATCTACCGATTATATTATAGCTGGTGAAGCAATGGGGCCTGCAAAGGCTAAAAAGGCTGAAAGTCTTGGAGTTAAGATTATTTCGGAGGAAGATTTTATGAAAATGATAGAAAATAAAGGCAATGAAAATAACGCTTTTGAAGCCCATGTTACAAAGACTGAAAAGCCTGAAACAGATCAACTTACTCTTTTCTGATGTCATATTTTAATTGGAATCCGTGGCATGGTTGCCATAAAATAAGTGAAGGTTGCAGAAATTGCTACGTTTATCGGCAGGATGGGCGTTGGGAAAAGGACTCTTCTGCGGTAACTAAGACTCAGGCGTTTGCTATGTCAATGGCAAAAAACAGAAAAGGAGAATACAAAATTCCTTCTGGTAGTATGGTGTACACGTGTTTTACGTCAGATTTTTTACTGGAAGATGCAGACCAATGGCGCACAGAGGCGTGGAAGATGATACATGACCGCCAAGATGTTGTTTTTTTCTTTATCACAAAGAGGATAGATAGGCTAAATGCTGTATTGCCAGATGATTGGAATGATGGATATGAAAATGTTGTGATAGGGTGTACCGTTGAAAATCAAGAAAGAGCAGATTTTCGTTTACCTATATTTTTGAGCGCTAAAATAAAACATAAAATAGTTATTTGTGCTCCCATTTTAGGTGAAATAAATATCAGTAAATATCTTAAATATAGCAATATAGAAGAATTATCAGTTGGGGGTGAGAGCGGCGAAGAAGCCCGTGTTTGCAATTATGATTGGGTGCTCACTCTAAGCCGACAGAGCAAGGAAAACGGCATTCCTTTTTCGTTTCATCAGACGGGAGCGCGTTTGTTAAAAGACGGTAAAGAGTATCGTATTTTGAGGAAATTTCAACATTCTCAGGCACGAAAAGCGGGTCTTAATACCGTAAAAAGGCTTATTTGAACACAGATATGTTCCTTGTGTTTTCGTTCTTTTTTATGGTTATGACTACGGATTCGGTAGGCAAAAGACCCTTTACTCTTTCTCCCCATTCCACCAAACAGATATTTGAACTGTAAAAATACTCTTCGTAACCCATGTCAAAGGCTTCGCTTGGGTCTTCTATTCTATAAAAATCAAAGTGGTAAATAGTCTTGTTTTTATCTGTAAGGTATTGGTTTACAATGGAAAAAGTAGGTGAAGTAACCACATCATCACTTCCCCAGCATTTCACCAAATCTTTAATAAGTGTGGTTTTCCCTGCCCCCATTTCACCTTCAAATAAAATAGTGCCTTCTTTTATTTGCGAAGCTATTTGAGACGCTATCTGGTGCATTTTTTCCAGTGAGACGTCGTTGTATTCAAGTATTTTTTCCATGTCAAAAACTTTTTGCAAAGGTAATAATAATATGAGCTGTTAGTTTTGACTTTGATATAAAAAATATACCTTTGTAAATATAATTATATGAAAATGAATACTCACAATAGAAATATAAATGACCCCGTTTATGGCTTTATACGCATAGACGGTCCACTGATAAATGACATAATATCACACCCTTACATGCAGCGTTTGCGTCATATTTCGCAAATAGGTCTTTCGTCTTTGGTGTATCCTGGGGCGGTGCATAACCGTTTTACACATTCAATAGGAGCGATGCATTTAATGGGACGCGCACTTACCACCCTTCGTGAAAAAGGTTTTGAAGTTACTATGGATGAATATACAGCTGCGCAAATAGCTATTTTACTGCACGATGTAGGGCATGCTCCGTTTTCTCATACCTTGGAAGGTGAGTTTTTAGAGGGGGTGTGTCATGAGGATATTTCGTTGGCGGTGATGAATATGCTAAGGTCTGAAATGAAAAATAAAGTGCTGGATATGGCAGTGGATATTTTTGAAAATAAATATCCTAAACGCTTCTTGCACAGCTTGATATCATCACAGTTAGACATGGATAGGCTTGATTATCTGAACCGAGACAGTTTTTATACTGGTGCCAGTGAGGGCATAGTGAGCCATGAACGCATAATAGCCATGATGACCATTGCCGATGGCGATATAGTTTTTGACGAAAAAGGGCTGTATTCAGTGGAAAAATTTGTCATTGCCCGCCGAATGATGTATTGGCAGGTGTATCTTCATAAAACGGTGTTAGCGGCTGATACTCTGGCAAATGGCATAGTAAGACGAGCTATTGAACTAACGCGGGAAGGTGTGGATTTGCCTGCGCCGAAAGCACTGAAAATGATGCTAAGGCAAAAGGCTAAAAAAGAAGATATAAATAAGGCTTATTTACAGTGTTATATGTCTGTGGATGAGACTGATATGTGGTCTGTCTTTAAGCAATGGATTAACGAAGATGATTTTATCCTTTCTCACCTATGCAAGGCGCTGTGTTACCGTCGTTTATTCTTTGCAAAATTGATTTCTTCTCCGCTGGAACAGTCAGATATTCAAAAGGTTAAAGATGCCATAAAGAACGAATATGGTGTGGATGATAGTCTTATGAAATACCTTTTTACTTACAGGGAGATAAAAAACCATGTGTACCGTCCTCGTGAGGATAATATCAAGATTATTTCCAAAAATGGAGATGTGAAAAACATAACCGAGGTTTCGGAGCAGATAAATTTCACTTCCGATAAGACTGAGATGAAATATTTTGTTTCTTTCCCAAAGAAATTCAAAGGTTTATTAAGTCTTTAAACGATAAAAACCGCCAGTTGACTGGCGGTTTTTTAATTTTCAGAGCAGTGATATTCTATTTTTCATCGCCTTTTTTAATCAAATAATTGCACAAATCAACCACTCTTATGGTGTTAGATATGTCTTTTTCTGAAAAATTATAGAATAATTTACCTACTTCGGTTTGATATTTGACTACGCATTTTCCAGAGTCCATGATGTCCTTAAAAAGACCTTCAAGCCCATCCAATGGGATATCAACGCGTTCTACATAATATGTATTGTCTTGATACTCAAAGAATTTTTCAAATCCAGATTCACTTCTCAGTACTCTTTCCCAGCGAACAGATATATCTTTGATGAGTTCATCATCAGAAAAAGGAATATCTGTAATTATGTCTTTGCAGAGGACTTGTATCTTCTTGATAGTAGGGAACATACCTTGACGGGTAACCTTAAAAGCCCAATATATTTTGATGCTTTTCTCATTTGCAACGATATAAAATGGGCAGTTGTCAAGAAAATACTTTTTTTCTTTTATAAAAGGGTCATAAATAACTGAAAATCCTTTGAGTAGCTCTTTTTCGTATTTTTCTGTCTCCTTGTCATTGCTTTGACCAATTGCAAAAAGAGGAAGCATTAAAAAGAATAAAAGAATGATTTTTTGCATCTTCTATTTCAACTTTTTAGTTATTTCGGCAGGTACAGACTCCTTATTTACTATTATGGAAATAGTTTTGAAACGCAAAAAATTCTCGCTCACATAGTACATTCCGTCAAAACCGCGGTTCTGAGTACCCCACGAGTTCTTTACCAAATAGTATTTTTTGCCATTTACGTCTTTGGCTGAGCCTACTATGTGCATAACGTGGTCATCAACAGTGGTATAATTGTTATATGCTTTTTGGCGCAATAGTGGAGTGATGACCTTTTCAGCCTTAGGACCGTTGAACATCATGGTGTCTTTTTCATCAGCAGGAACTACCGCTATGCCAAGTGGCACAGAAAAATATTCTTCACTCATATCTGAACTCCACAGTACTGTAAAGCCTTTTTCTAAGGCATTATCTACCGTTTTTACCATATCGTCCAGTGGCAGATTATAGTATTTTTCCCAAGCCCAGTTATCAGGCACTTCCAAATATGTTTTTTCATAATAAGGAGTGTGAGTCCATGATGTAATATACACGTAATCAGATGTTTTTATCTCTAAAACATCATCTGCGTATGTGCGTGGGGTGTACTGTTTTCCTTTATATGTAAAAGATGAAGGAGGGCAACCCAAATATCTGTTTAAAATAGCGTCAAAGGCATTGCGCCAGTCTCCACGTATGGTTTTAGACTTGATAAGTGTATCCAAAAAACTGTTCAATGAGTGTTGAAGTTCGTTGTGGTTATTCAGTTTTTCACCATCGGTCAGTCCTGAATAAACTTCCTGAGGGACAGCTCCATACTTTTTTATTATGTCCAGAACGTCAGTGCCTTCACCTCCTGGTGAAAAAGTAGAATTGCCGTGCATACGGACGTACTTTTCAGCCTTTTCCTTGTAAGCAAAATAAACTATGTACATTTCTGCAATGTCCTGCTCAGGTAACCCTTTGCGTAGCATTTCGGATTCTATAAAAGACACACCTGCGTAATCCCAGCAAGTACCTGACTGCGCTTGGTTTTTAACAGAAGTGTATGGATTTTTCTTTACTATGGAAAAACCAAATTTTGCTTGAAAATCCTTTATAGGCAATGGTTTGCTTTTTACCTGAGCAGACAGAGGTAAAAAAGTAGCACATAGTATAGCTAACGTTATGAATTTTAGGGCTTTCATCTTATTTTAATTTTTTTGCTATATCGGTAGGTACAGCGTCTTTGTGCATGATGACTGAAATGGTCTTAAAACGTACAAAAGCCTCACTGGCATATATGTAACCGTTCATTCCGCGTTCTTCACCCCATGAATTTTTAACTATGTAGTATTTTTTACCGTTAACATCTTTGGCAGTGCCTACTATTTCCCTACCGTGGTCATCGCCAGTGGTGTAGTTGTCAAAGCCTTTTTGACGCATTTCGGCAGTGATGGTTTTTTCTGCTTTTGGACCGTCAAACATGGAATTGTAATTTTCAACATCCATTTTGCTGTATTCTTTTTCTGGTACTATGGCAAGTCCGAGTTTTGAAGAAAAACCATTCTCAGATACGTCTGTGCCCCATGCTACGGTGTATCCTTTGTCCAGAGCGTTGTCTATTGCACTAATCATATCGTCCAGAGGAACGTTGTAGAATTTTTCCCAAGCCCAGTTGTCTGGTACCAAAAGGAATGTCTTTTCATAATAAGGAGTGTCTATCCACGAAGTGAGATACACGTAATCATTGGTATTTACACCTACCACCTTGTCTGCAAATGTACGTGGAGTGTATTTTTTACCTTGATATGTAAATTCTTTCGGCTCATCACCCAGATAAGCGTCCAAGATACCTTTGAAACCTTTTTGCCAGTCTCCACGTATCACTTTGGAGCTAACTACTTCTTTTACATAGTTTTCCAGTTTTTTGTCAAGCTCATTGTGATTGTTTTTTTCTTCATTATAAATGAGTCCTGTGTAAACCTCCTGAGGTACAGCACCATAGTTTTTTATAACATCCAACACATCAGGACATTCAGCTCCTGCTGCAAAAGTGTTGTTGCCGTGCATACGGACGTATTTTTCAGCTTTTTGTTCGTAAACTTTTCTAACTACGTACATTTCTGCCAAATCCACTGGTTTTTTGCCCATTCTCAACATTTCAGATTCTATGAACGAAATACCAGAATACGCCCAGCAAGTACTTGATGATGCTTGATTTTTGACGGATGTAACTGGAAGTTTTTTTACTGTGGTAAAACCGAATTTTTCAACACTCTGAATGTTACCACCTTGTGTTTTGTTTACTAAAACATCTTGTGCATAGACAGAAGTGCTTGCCACCGCCAATGCAAGAAAGAAAATAGTGTTTATTTTTTTCATCTTTAAAAGAAAATTGTTAGTTATATGTATATTGTAGCAAATCTATGAAAATACTTTCACAAATATTCGTAATTTAGCTGGATAATACAAAATAATATGCAGACCAATAAGTTTTCTTTGCGAGAAATAATGCACATGGCATGGGATAGTGTAGTGTCTCAGCGTCTTAGAACTGGTATAACAGCCAGTATCATAGCCATTGGAATAACGGCATTGGTGGGTATTCTCACCAGTGTGGCAGCCCTTAGAAGTTCTATGATGGATAGTTTTGCCTCCTTTGGTGCCAATGTGGTGAACATTTATGGAG
>JAQUTH010000066.1 GCA_028709885.1 Flavobacteriales bacterium | reverse complement strand
TGGGGGGTAGCTCGTCTTAGTCAGGAACTGCGTCTTAGAGATATTCATCCGCGTCTTATCACTTCTGCGCTGTCTGAAATAAATGAACAGGAATACGCATCTACGTTTGAAAAAATAGCCTCTCAGAAAATAAAAAGTGTAGGTGGAGTAGATACGCAGGCTAAAAAAGCTAAGGTATATAATTATTTAATATCCAAAGGATATGCTCCTGATATGATATGGGGCGTGCTTAATGTTAAATAATTTTTTTTTTGCACACAGTAGCACATTTTTGATTATTTTTGCATCCACAAAGAAAAGGGTTCTTCTTTTCTTTGTACAGCTCATGAAAAAGGGAGTGGAGGACAAATTTGACTGATTGCAACCTCCGGAAAAAAATGCTAAAACAGACACTTTCTGCTTTTTACACTTTTCGGACTTTTTACCAATCTATCTTGTGAGTCTTTCCTGCGTTTTTTCATAACTGAAAAAGTGATAATAATCAACACAATTAAATCATTTAAGTTATGTCATACTTGTTTACATCAGAATCAGTATCCGAAGGACATCCAGACAAGATAGCCGACCAGATATCCGATGCTCTTTTAGACCGTTTTTTAGCTTATGACCCACAGAGTAAAGTAGCGTGTGAGACCCTTGTAACAACAGGACAGGTCATCATGGCTGGTGAGGTCAAATCTGACACATACGTAGACCTTCAAATGGTAGCGCGTGATGTTATCAACAAAATAGGATACACCAAGGCAGAATACCGTTTTGACGGAGATTCTTGTGGTGTTATATCTATGATACACGAACAGTCTGACGATATAAACCGTGGAGTTGACGCTTCAAATGACAAAAACGAACAGAAAGAACAAGGAGCAGGAGACCAAGGAATGATGTTCGGATATGCCACTCGAGAAACACGAAACTACATGCCATTGGCGTTGGAACTTTCACACCGCATACTAAAAGAATTGGCAGTAATGCGTCGAGAGGGTACAGAAATACCATATCTTCGTCCAGATGCTAAGAGCCAGGTAACAATAGAATATTCAGACGCTAACGTTCCTCAGCGCATAGACACCATAGTCGTTTCTACTCAGCACGATGACTTTTGCGAAGATGACAAGCAGATGCTTGAAACCATAAAACACGACATTATAACAAAACTAATGCCACGTGTTATAGCATCTTGTGAACCAGAAATACAAGCCCTTTTCACAGACCATATCACTTATCACATCAACCCTACTGGCAAATTTGTCATCGGAGGGCCTCACGGAGATACTGGTCTTACAGGACGCAAGATAATAGTGGACACTTATGGAGGAAAAGGCGCTCACGGTGGTGGTGCTTTCTCTGGAAAAGACCCTTCAAAAGTGGACCGTAGTGCAGCTTACGCAGCCCGTCATATAGCTAAAAACTTAGTTGCAGCAGGCGTTGCCGATGAGGTTTTGGTACAGGTATCATATGCCATAGGTGTGGTTGAGCCTACATCTATATGTGTCAATACTTACGGTACGGCTCATGTGGATATGACAGACGGAGAGATAGCCAAGATAGTAAAAGGACTATTTGATATGCGCCCTTCGGCAATAGAACGTCGTTTGAAACTTCGCAATCCTATATACAGCGAAACAGCATCTTATGGACACGTAGGACGTGAGCCTCAGATGGTTACTAAACATTTTCATTCAGATTATTTCGGTGATAAGGACTTGGAAGTAGAGCTTTTCACATGGGAAAAACTGGATTATGTGGACAGGGTAAAAACAGCTTTCGGCATATAATCTTTTAAAATATATATCTGAAAAAACTCCATGCCTTAGGGTATGGAGTTTTTTTATATGGTAATAGTTTTTAAATATTATCTTTTGTTGTATGAGTGAAAAAAACGAGTATATTTACCAAAAAGAAACAATAATATAAAATGATATGAAAAAAATCCTAACAGTAACCATGATGTGTGTAGCGTCTTTTTTTATGATGGCTTGCGCACAGAAAAAGACAAATGACCAAGCCTATAATTTCAATTTCTCATCGGTAGAACAGAAAGACTACACCATGGAATCATTCTTTGGAAAAGTGGTATTGATAGACGTATGGGCTACATGGTGTCCTCCTTGCCGTGCTGAAATACCTTCTATGCAGGCTCTTGAAAAAAGCTATGAAGGAAAAGACATAGCCTTTGTCAGCATATCGGTAGATAAGGATAAATCAGCATGGGATGCGTTCCAAAAAGCAAACACCATGACAGGCATACAATTATATGCCGATGCTGATGGAGTACAAGATTTTATGTCATATTACGGTATACGCTCCATACCGCGTTTTATCTTAGTGGGAAAAGACGGTAAAGTTATTAGCAAAGATGCTCCACGTCCAAGTACCAATGAGCTGAAAATACTTATAGACCAAGCTCTTAAAAACTAAAATGTAGCTGTAAAAATTAAAAGCCCCGAATGTTCGGGGCTTTTTTCATGAAAAATATTAGACTATTTATCGCAGTCTTCCTTATCAAGACCTTTGTATATTTTTACTGCCTTTGCCAGCGAATCCCAGTACTGACCATCTTTGGCACGGTCTATGCCCTCCAAAGAAAAGAAACAGAAACCCTTAGAACCAGCGTTGCGAGTGCTGTCCATAAATTCCAATATCCTATCCGAAGGAACATGCCCAACGAACATACCAGAACATAGGTAAGCAGGACTACCAGCCTCTTTTAATGCTTCCACCCCTTCGCGAGTAGCAGTGGATACCATCTCATCACCCCAATCATAGAACTTGTGGTATATCATCGGAAAGACAATGTCTATGTTTTTGAAATTAGCCCAGTCTTGACGAACCAGTTTTTTGGACTCCTCAGGAGAAGCAAAAACAGCAGCGGAAGCTATTTTTCCATGAGCTTTAATCTCAGCGCATACCTCAGATGCTAAATGAGCCAAAGCATCCCAGCGATATTGCATCCACTGAGCATTAGCGGTAGGGTCTTGCAGGTCCATAGGGTCAGTACCGTATAGTTTTTTGAATGCAGCACGGCAAGAGTCGCAGTAGCAAAAATCCCACTGAGGATATACTTTGTCCTGAACAACACCACGAGATTTGTGTAGTCCATAAGGCAGTATAACGTCTGGATAGCGTATAAAATCCAAGTGAACACCAGCCAAACCGTCTATTGAGGCAAGTTCAGCAGCACGGTCTTTTAGGTACTCAATTACTTCGGGGCGGGTAGGGCATAGCCAACGGTAATGTTCGCGGTTATACAGTTTTATGTCCAGACAGGATTCGCCTTTGGCGTTTACTTGATACCAATCAGGGTGTGCTTTGCGAAGTGTCATTTCGCAACGGTTAGATGTCCACATCCATGCGTGGAGTTCTATGCCGTATTTCTGAGCGAAAGGAATGGCTTTTTTGATGATTTTAATAGCAGCAGAATCTACAAAAGTGGTGCTGTCCAGTATCTCAGGGTATCCGCTATGACATTCCAAGATGATAGCGTCAATGCCACTTTGAGCGGCTTTACTGAAATAATGGTCCCATTTTTCATCTTCCATGGAGAGTTTTCCAGACATCCAAGCCCATACTTTGTCTTGTGCAGGGTCTTTTGCTTCTGGTTTTGTGGCACAGGAGGTAGCTAAAAGTAGCATGCATGCCAAAAAGTAATAAATTTTTTTCATTGGTAAGTGTGTTTTGTTAGTAAATATTGGTATTAGTGTCAAAAGTACACATAATATCAGTATAAACAAAAAAGGTTTTTGAGGAAACTCAAAAACCTTTTCATATAAAGAATGTAATATAATTAAAGTAGTCCTCTACTCTTAAGTAGTGGTGTTACCGAAGGTTCAGCACCTTTGAAGTCCATGAATAGTTCCATAGCATCTTTGGTATTACCTTTGGAAAGCATCTTAGTGCGGAAAGCCTTTGCGGTAGCAGGGTCAAAAATACCGTTTTGAACGAAAGACTCAAATGCGTCTGCATCTAACACCTCTGCCCATAGGTAAGCGTAGTATCCAGCTGAATATCCACCAGGAAATATGTGAGTGAAGTATGTAGAACGGTAGCGAGGGTATATCTCTTTGATGAGTCCTATTTTATTCATAGCTTCTTTTTCAAAAGCATTGACATCATATTCCTGTACAGCGGTGCGTGTGTGCCAGTCCATATCCAAAAGACCAGCAGCTAAGAATTCTGTTGTAGCAAAACCTTGACCGAATGTATCAGACGCTTCTATCTTTTTGATGATATCATCTGGAATGACCTCGCCAGTTTTATGATTCACTGCGTAAAGTTTTAAAACCTCTGGGTGCATAGCCCAACGCTCCATTATCTGAGAAAATAGTTCCACAAAGTCATGCTGCACGTTAGTTCCAGCCAATGTTTCGTATTTTACGTCGGTTAGAAGGCTGTGCAGGCAATGTCCAAATTCGTGGAAATAAGTTTTCACATCGTCTATTGACAACTGAGAAGGAGTATCTCCAACAGGTTTTGGAAAATTGCAAGTGAGAGAAACCACAGGCACTTGACGTTTGCCGTCAACGTATTTTTCACTGCGATAGTCTGTCATCCATGCTCCTGGGCGTTTGCTCTGACGAACGAAATAATCGCAGTATAGAATACCCATAAGAGTGTCTCCGTCATATACCTCGTAAACTTTTACATCTGGGTGAAAAATAGGCATATCTTGTTTTTCAACGAAAGAAAGACCGTATAGCTTTTCGCATACTGTAAAAATACCTTTTGTGGCGTTTTCAAGTGTGAAATATGGTTTTGTCATTTCTTCGGAAAGGTCAAATTTTTGTCCGCGTACTTTCTCTGCATAGTACCACCAGTCCCATGGCTGTATGTCAAATCCGCCTTTTTCAGCATTTACCATTTTCTGCATATCGGACAATTCTTCTTTTGCTTTTTTAAGAGCAGGAATCCACACTTGGTTCATTAGAGCGTAAGCGTTCTGAGGATTTTTTGCCATGTTTTCATCCAACATATAAGCGCCCCATGTGTCAAATCCTAAAAGATTGGCTTTTTCAACACGAAGATTTACTATTTTGCCTATTATCTCTTTGTTGTCATTTTCGTTGCCGCGGTCGCCACGCATAACGTAACCTTTTATCACTTTTTCGCGAAGGTCTCGGCGGGTAGAATATGTTACAAATGGTATCCAGCTGGGTTTTTGCATGGTAACCACGTAACCTTGTTTTCCCAAAGCCTTAGCTTCGGCAGCCATAGCGTCTTTTACACCCTGTGGTAGTCCGTCGGTATCTTCTTCGGTGAGTACCAAGGTGAAATCGTTAGTCTCTTTGAGTACATTTTCATTGAATTTCAGTGCCAAAGAAGCAAGAGAAGAGTTTATCTCTTTCAAACGTTCTTTTTTATCGGCAGGAAGGTTGATACCGCTACGGGCAAAATCCTTGTAAATGACTTCTGTAAGACGCAAATCTTCACCTTTGAGGCTGTCTTTTTCTCTGTTTTCGTACACTGTTTTTATGCGAGAGAAAAGATTTTCATTCAGAGCGATGTTGTCCGAATGAGCCGAAAGTAGAGGAGTTACCTCGTTGGCTATCTGGGCAAGAGTATCGTTGGAGTTAGCTTCCAAGATGTTGAAAAACACAGAAGATACGCGTGAGAGCAATTCTCCGCTGTTTTCGTATGCCAGTATTGTGTTGTCAAAAGTAGGAGCATCGGTATTGTTAACTATGGCGTCAATGTCGGCGTCGTGTTGTTCCATGCCTTTTTTGAATGCAGGGAGGTAATCTTCGTTTTTTATCTTGTCAAAACAAGGTACTCCGTATGGAGTGTGGTAATCTGAAAAAAATGGATTCATTTCTTCGGCGTTTTTAGTGCCACAAGCAGAGAATAATCCCAGTGCGGCAATGGCTATCAGTTGTTTTTTCATGTGATATATATTTATTTTCTTTTTTCAATGGTGTAAAGGTACGCCCAAATGCCTGAATAAGCAAATGCAGTGATGTTATAAACGCATCTCCCACAGAAGGCATTTGAAGCCGTTATCGTCTGTATGGCAAAGGAAAGTAAAACCGTTCTTTCGGTAAAAAGCCTCCAAAAAAGCGTTTCCTTCTATGCAGTCCAGACGCAGAACTTTTTTTCCTTTTTCCCTGCTGAACTCCATGCAGTAGTGCAGGGTAGCTACACCAGCTTTGTTTTCTTCGGGTAGAGAACATAAATTATGTAGGTAGAAAGCAGGAACACCGTCATCTTTCCACCGTGGAAAATCCTGGTGATGAAGGGCAGCGCAGGCTACTATTTTTTCATCTCTTAGAGCAATGATAAGTCCTCCCTCTTTTGTTAGACGTATAAAATATTCTTCTGGAAAAATACCCAAATAATCCCTATCTGCCCACGAAGGGTGTATATTATGCTCACGCAAAAAATCAATACGCTTTTTTATCATCTCACGTACAGCAGGGACTTCATCTACCGTAGCCGAGCGAAAAATGTAATTAGAATCCATGGCATTAGTTATGTAAAAAACCTTCACGGTCAAGACTGCGATACTGTATAGCCTCCGCTATGTGCGGATTCTGTATCTTTTCACTGCCCTCTACGTCTGCTATGGTGCGGGCTACTTTTAGTATTCTGTCATAAGCGCGTGCCGAAAGACCTAACCGTTCCATAGCTGTTTTGATAAGACCTTTGCACTTGTCATCTAACTGGCAGTAAGCGTCAAGGCATTTGGAGTCCATCTGAGCGTTACAGTTTATGTGTTTGTAGTCTTTAAAACGTTCATGCTGTATCTTTCGGGCAGATATCACTCTTTTTCTCACCACGGATGAGTGTTCTCCTCGGCGAGCGTCGGACAGTTGGTCAAAGTTTACAGGAGCTACCTCTATGTGTATGTCTATTCGGTCAAGAAGAGGACCTGATATTTTGCTGAGGTATCTCTGTATTTCCGCAGGAGAAGACGAAAAAGCCCCCCCAGCATCTGCAAAACCACCCGAAGGACTTGGGTTCATGGACGCTATTAGCATAAACGAGGCTGGATAAACCACAGACTGACGTGCGCGGGATATTGTTACCTCGCGGTCTTCCAAGGGCTGGCGTAGTACCTCCAAGACAGTCTTTTGAAACTCTGGCAGTTCATCTAAAAAAAGAACACCATTATGAGCCAAAGATATCTCACCGGGCTGAGGATAACCTCCACCACCTACCATTGCCACGTTGGATATGGTGTGGTGAGGAGAACGGAAAGGACGTATGGTCATTAGTCCCTGATGAGCCGAGAGTTTCCCCGCTACTGAATGTATCTTGGTGGTTTCCAACGCTTCTTGAAGTGTAAGAGGTGGCAGAATAGACGATATTCTTTTAGCAAGCATGGTTTTTCCTGCTCCGGGAGGTCCTACCATTATTATGTTGTGTCCGCCTGCTGCCGCTATTTCCAAAGCTCTTTTGATGTTTTCCTGACCTTTTACATCTGCAAAATCCAGATAGTTTTCTTCTTCGTTTTCATAAAAAATAGCATCTACGTCCACGCGTTCAGGTTCAGGGTCATAAGTGCCCCGGAAAAAAGAAGTAACCTCTTCCAACGTACTCATCCCATATACATCAAGTCCATCTACCACAGCTGCTTCCAAGGCATTTTCACGTGGTAGTATAAATCCTTTGTAGCCTCTTTTCTGAGCTTCTATTGCTATTGGTAGTGCGCCTTTTATGCCTTTTATACTGCCGTCCAGAGATAGTTCGCCCATTATCATATAGTTTTCTATGTCTCCGTCTGATATTTGTCCCGATGCAGCTAAAATGCCAATGGACAGAGGTAAGTCAAAAGCTGAACCTTCTTTTTTCATGTCCGCTGGTGCCATGTTGACGGTTATTTTTTTGCCCGGCCAGCGAAAACCGTTGGTCTCAAAAGCGGCATTTATGCGGTGTGATGACTCTTTGACGGCGTTGTCTGGCAGACCTACCAAGTTATAGCCTACACCTTGGGATATGTTTACTTCTATGGTTACTGTTATGGCGTCCACACCTAAGACGGTGCTTCCGTAGGTTTTTACTAACATAGTGTTGATTTTGGTTACTACAAATATAAGATTTATATGTAAAACTTATGCTTTGTGGGTGCATTTTGCATTTCATTTAAAAAAATACTATTTTCATGTGTAAAAATGAGCGTAAAAGAGTAAAAGTTAGTATTTTTGTATTCTTAAAAGGTAATCAAAATATAAACAGATATGTTACAGACTAATTTCATAAGAGAAAACAAGGAAAAAGTACTGGAAGGTCTTGCCAAAAGAAACTTCAAAGACGCTCCTGCAATGATAGATAAAGTGCTAACACTGGACGACGCTCGCCGTGCAGCACAAAATGAACTGGACAATAATCTTTCTTCGCAGAATGCTTTGGCAAAAGAAATAGGCGATATGTTCAAAACAGGACGAGCCACACAAGCCAATGCACTAAAAGAAAAAACAGCAGAGTTAAAAGCACAGTCCAAAGACCTCGGCGATAAACTCGCAGGTGTTGAAAAAGAACTACAAGATTTGTTGTACCTTATACCAAACGTGCCTTATAAAGATGTAGTGCAAGGTTTTGGAGCAGAAGATAATCAGGTGGTATTTGAAAAAGGAGTCATAGAAGATATGGGAAAAGATGCCTTGCCACACTGGGAATTAGCAGAGAAATACGACATTATAGACTTCAAACTCGGCGTGAAGATAACAGGAGCAGGTTTTCCAGTGTATAAAGGAAAAGGCGCCCGTTTGCAACGTGCATTGGTCAATTTCTTCTTGGACCGAAACACAGCAGCTGGTTACACAGAAATAGAACCACCTCACATGGTCAACGAAGCATCTGGTTACGGTACAGGACAGCTTCCAGATAAAGAAGGACAGATGTATTTCAACCAAGTGGATAACCTTTACATGATACCTACTGCCGAAGTACCAGTTACTAACATTTTTCGCGATGTGGTCTTGGATGCTTCACAACTTCCAGTATGTTGCACAGCTTATACTCCATGTTTCCGTCGAGAGGCAGGTTCATACGGTAAAGATGTACGCGGACTGAACCGTCTGCATCAGTTTGACAAGGTGGAAATAGTACGTGTGGAACGCCCTGAAAATTCATACAAAGCATTGGAAGGTATGCTGGAACACGTGAAAGGACTTTTGGAAGACCTTGAATTGCCATACCACATCCTACGTCTATGCGGTGGTGATATGGGCTTTACTTCTGCTATGACTTTTGACTTTGAGGTGTTCTCTGAGGCCCAAAAACGTTGGTTGGAAGTGTCTTCGGTTTCAAACTTTGAGACTTTCCAGTCTAACCGTTTACACCTTCGCATAAAAGACGAAAATGGAAATAGAGTATTGGCTCACACGTTGAACGGTTCATCGCTTGCTCTTCCACGTATAGTGGCTGCTCTTTTGGAAAATCACCAGACTCCTAAGGGTATCCGCATTCCAAAGGCACTCGTTCCTTACACTGGTTTTGAATACATAGACTAAATCAGTCTGTCATTAAAATAACACATCAAAAAAAGGCAGCCCTTTGGGCTGCCTTTTTAGTTTCCAAGCGAAGATTATAAAAATCCTAATTGAAGTTTAGCCTCCTCACTCATCATATCTTTATCCCACGAAGGCTCAAAAGTAACCTCTATATCTACCTCTGAAACGTCGGTCAAAGCACCTACTTTCTCTTTTATCTCCTCTGGCAGAGACTCTATCATTGGGCAGTTAGGAGTGGTCATAGTCATCAAAATATGTGTTTTACCCTCGGGAGTGATGGAAATATCGTATATCAATCCCAATTCATACACATCTACTGGTATCTCAGGGTCATACACCGTGTGCAGAGCGTCTATAACTCGGGTGGTGAGTTTCTCTATCTGTTTTTCGTCTAATGCCATTTTGTGGTATTTTTTTCGTTGGTTATTTTGCGCTCATGGCAGCGCCATAATATTTCATTTGACGTATCATCTCATACAGACCGTTGGCACGGGTGGGAGAGAGGTGCTGTTTCAAATCTATTCTATCCAGAAAAGAAAGGTCAGCCTCGGCCACGTCCTTAGGCGTTTGTCCCGATAGCACTTTTACCAAAAGAGAAATAATACCTTTGGTAATGATAGCGTCGCTGTCTGCACGGAAAATGATTTTGCCGTCATCGCCCAGTTCTGCCGAAAGCCACACTTGGGACTGACATCCGCG
>JAQUTH010000065.1 GCA_028709885.1 Flavobacteriales bacterium | reverse complement strand
AGTCAGAGACCGAGAGCTGATTATTCCCGGACGTGATTATGTGGTTGAAACGAGTGAATATCGTGTTACAAAGCGTATTCAAAAGGGGAAAACGGAAGATTACATCACCGCATATAGCACTAACACAGAAACCTATCCAGATGGGCGTTTAATTCATGAGCCTTTTGACATTCCTTGGAGAGCTATTACTCATATTTCATTGGTTTTAGGTTATGTTGTTAAAAAGAACGGAGGAACTATGGTGTATAACGCTCAAAAATAATATTAATTTAAAACTATTATAATTATGGTTGGCGATATTGTATTAGGGGTTTTTATCGTCCTTGTGATTGTCCTGATTATTCGTGATAGGGTAAAGAAGAAGAAAAAAACTATATCTCCAAGGGAAAAATCTATAGAAGATTTGATGCTTGAAGCACAAAAACAAAGCTTTTTATTGCAGTTTCCAAGAAGGAAACAGATACTTGAAGAAAGTATGGCATTAATTCAAAATTCAAATAATATTAATGTTCTTGTAGGAAGATATAATGATGTCGTTGAAAATTATAATTGGATAATTGAACGAAAAAATGAAGGAATGCCTGTGATTTTCAATGAAGAATCATGTGGATTTATTTCATCTTTAAATCGTGCTATGAATTTTCATATTATAAGAGTAGCAAAATATATGTATGATAAGAAAAAACAGGAAATAGGTTCGCTTAAAACGAAGAAAGCAAAAGAGAATAGGTGTGTAGAGTTATTTGAATTAATAGAAAAATGCAAAAAGTCATTAAAAAATAATGAAAATAAAGATGAGGCTATTTTAGATTTAGATAATGTTCACTACAAAATAGAAGAACTCTATTCTAAAATAAGTATGTAAATCAATGATTATTCACTCAAAATACATAAACAAATGAAAAAACTATTATTTATAACGCTCGCAGTATTACTTTCTGTTAATTGCTATGCAAAGAAAGAATATTTCTTTGTATCCTTTTATAATAATACACTTAGTGGTTATTCTATTGAATTAAGGGTTTTTGATGAAGGTAGCGACAAGCTCTCTCCTGTCGTTTCAGAAGTTGGAGAGATAAAATATTTTAAAAATCCAAACGAGGCATTTAACTTTTTGGCGGAGTGTGGTTGGGAATACAAAGAAGATGTTCCCGGAATTGAATTATATCTGTTTGAAAGGGATGTTACTGACGATATGCCAATAAAAAAAATTCTGACATTGGCTGAGTATAAAAAAGCAAAAAAAGATAAAAAGGATAACCAAAAATAACCACCATGCAGACACCAGAGAGTCAAAAAGTGATTAAGCGTTTTTTTGAAGCTATTTACGCCTTGAAAGCTCGTGGAGACATAAGAGGTAAGCAGACCTTTACTGTCAGGTACTGTATCAACCGATGGAACTTCAATACTCTTGAAAAAGAACCTGAACGTGATATTTTCCAAACCGCTTGGCTTTCTTTCTTGGTGAATGATTACGGTGTGTCTGCTGACTGGCTTCTTACAGGGAAGGGGGATATGTTTAAGAAGTGATAGTGAATTAATGTATTCAAAGGTAGGAAAATGAGAACTTTAAAAACTATTAGTCAAGCAATTAAAAAATACGATACTGGAGGCAGTCATCCTATTTTATCATAGTTTATATATTTAAATTAATGTTTAATTTTAGTCAAAACATCAATAATATACTTTAAAAAGGATGTTGTACAACATGTGCTTTTTTCAAATATCTATTTCTTTTGTACTAATATATAGCTAATTTTCATATAAATACTTGAAATAGAATATCAAAATATTTACTCTTAATCAATGGGTCGAGGGTTCGAGTCCCTCTCAGGACACAAGATGTAAAACGCTGTAAATAAGCAAATCACAAGCCTCAAATAATAAGTTTGAGGCTTTTTTTATGCAGAATAAATAATATGCCTGAAAAATCAAACACAACCAAGGAGAAAGAACTATTTTTTACGTCTTATAGTTCTGTATTTTAGACGTTTTAGTTAAAAATGAGGAGATAAAACAGCTCAAAAGTGTTAAAGTTGGTCCAAAGTGCAAATTATTTTGTATGCAATAAAAAAGGCACTTTAATGTTAAATGTTTAATAAAAAAATTTATTAAATGCTGTTTTTTTGAGATAAGCTCAAAAAAATAGCAGAAATTAAGAAAACAAAAAATGTTAAAGTGGTATTATGT
Organism: Flavobacteriales bacterium; assembly: GCA_028709885.1. Classification (GTDB taxonomy): domain Bacteria; phylum Bacteroidota; class Bacteroidia; order Flavobacteriales; family UBA1820; genus Merdimorpha. The sequence goes on along the minus strand of JAQUTH010000065.1, from coordinate 8,052 downwards.
AGAATGTTGAAAATCTAAAATACTTGCTTTTTTGCGGTAAAGTGTTGTATATTTGTGGTGTTAGAAAAGGATATTAAATAAATAGAAAGTATATAATATTTTAGTTAGTAGTAGTTTCATAGTTGTAGTTTTTTAGTATAGGTTAGTTTTTAGGACTTGTCAAACTTTTTGGCAAGTTCTTTTTTTTTGTGCCTACTAAGACATTATCAATTCTTTTATATACCCAACAGCTATATAAAGATACCATGCAATAAGCAGAAATTTACATCCCACGGTCAAGAAAAAGCCAAGCAAAGAACCCACAGCACCACCTATTGCCTTGCCCATATCGCCCCCATCAGCTATCAGCTCGCCTATAAAAGCGCCTATTATCGGCATTATGATGATAGCTACAAACGGAGGACACAAAAAAGCCAACGGAGTGAATGACCAAAAAGTAGCAATTATCAGCCCAACAGTAGCGCCTGTTACGCCTTTTTTTGTACCACCGAATATCTTAACACCCCCCAGAGGGAGCATTATATCCAGAGCCTTGACCAAAATGGCCGCCGCCGTTATCCACAGCATGGTAGTCCCACTTATGGCGGTATCCGATACTAAATACAGTATTAACATACCTGCCCAACCTATCGTTATGCTCGGTAAAATAGGTATGAATGTTCCGAAAAGAGCTATTATCAGCAGCGCAAGTACTATTACAATCCAAAATGTTTCCATGTTCGTCTTTTTTATCTTTCTAAGGCAAAGATATTTATAAAAAACGAAAAGGTAAAACTATTGGTGTGATTTGCTGTATGTCCTTACTGCTATCACATTTCCTATGATAGCTAAAAAGTATATTGTTAATAACTGAGACCAGACATCTGCAATGGTACTACCTTTGAGGTATATCATGCGGATGACTTCTATAAAATGCCTTGCAGGGTTTATGTAAGTCATTATTTGCGCCCATTCAGGCATACTGCTCACCGGAGTAAAAAGACCGCTCATCAGTACAAAAATCATGATGAAAAACATGGCTATGAACATAGCCTGAGAAGTGTTGCTGCTGTAATTGGCTATGATAAGACCTATGGCTGTCATGCTCAGGATGTAGCCTACGGCAAAAAGATATATAAGACCAAAACTACCCTTTGGCACCAGACCATAAACTATCCACGCTATAAACATACTCAGGGTAATAACCACCAGTCCTATCGCCATAAAAGGTGTTGATTTTGATAAAATGAACATATTTTTAGAGATAGGAGTAACGTTTATCTGTTCTATCGTTCCGCGTTCTTTTTCATTTACTATGTTAAGAGCCGAAAGGGTAGAACATAATATTGTGAGCAAAAAGACCATTATGCCAGGCACCATGAATGTTTTGTAATTCAGATTTGGGTTGTAAAGATTTGACGTACTAGTATTCAGTAAAACGTTTTTACCGTTTAGTTCTGCCGAGTATTCAGCCAAGATGTTAGATAAGTATTGCCCTGCCAAGCCTCCTTTTGTGCCGTTTACCGCATTGACAGAAATCATAAGGGTAGTGGAGTTTTCTTTTACAAGAGATGTTTCAAAGTCAGCAGGTATTTCTATTATAGCGTCGCAAATGTCCTGCTCTATGCTCTGAATGGCAGTGGCATTGCTCTGTGTGTAGGTGGTTATGTCAAAATATCCAGAAGATGTTATTTTTTCTATCATTTTATCCGAAACAGTGCTATGGCTGTGGTCTATGATGCCAAGATGAATGTTTCTCATTTCAAAATTGGCAGCCAAAGGCAAGATGAGCAGTTGTATCATCGGCACTATGAATATCATCTTAGGCAGAAAAGCGTCTCGGAATATCTGCTTAAATTCTTTTTCCAATAAAAATTTCAATATTTTCATCTTATTCCAGTCTGTTTTTGAATTTTAAAATGCTCACCGTAGTGAGAACCACAGCCATGATAAAGAGTATGATTGCCTCTTTGGCTATGGAGAAAAAGTCAACACCTTTTATCATAACATCCCTCATGGCAGATATAAACCACCGCGCAGGGACAATGTTAGAGAGCCATTGAAGAGCATCGGGCATATTCTCTATCGGAAACACCATACCCGATAGCAGTATCACAGGTAACATCAACACTATGCCCGATAGCATCATAGCCTCCATTTGAGTATCGGATATAGCAGAGATGAGAAGTCCTAATGATAGTGCCACAAACGAATAAAGAATAGCCAAGGTAAACACCAAAAAGATGCTCCCATTTATAGGAACTCCCAACAGATAATGTGAAAGGAGCAGTATGCTCACCACGTTGAGTATGGAGATAAGAAGATACGGCACGCTCTTTGCCAAAATGATGAACACAGGACGCAGAGGCGATACCAAAAGCACTTCCATTGTACCTTTTTCCTTTTCTTTTACCACTCCCACAGATGTCATCATGGCGCATATAAGCAGCAGAATAAGCCCCATGACGCCGGGGACAAACTGATAAGAACTTTTCATCTGAGGGTTATACATGATGTTAGTTTTGGCAGAAATGTTTTTTTGTGCAGGAAAAGGTGCTTTCTGTAATTTCTGAGCCACACTTTGGTTTATTATCATGGTCAGGTATGAAGAAAGGGTAGAGGCCTCGTTAGGGTCTGTTGCATCTACACGAATATCTATTTGTGGAGCATCGCCACGGGTTATTCTTTCTTCTGTTCCCTTTGGAAAAATGACAACAGATTTTATTTTGTTTTCTCTGAATGCCTTATCGGCTGATTGTTCATCCATATAACCTACCACGTGAAAATACTCGCTGGCATTTATGTGTCCTACTATCTCAGTGGTGGTAGCGTCATGACTTTGGTCTATAATGGCTGTGGAAGATTCGTTGATGTCATTGCTTATGGCATATCCAAAAAGAAGTATTTGCACTATCGGCATAGCCAAAAGAATAGACATAGAAGCCTTGTCCCGCATTATGTGGTACATTTCTTTTTTTAGAAATGAAAGAAATTGTTTCATGATAATGTCTTTTTAATCGCTATTGCGTTTTGCACTGCGAGCCAATGCGTGAAAAACGGTATCCATATTTTCAGCTCCGAAAGTCTTTTTAAGTGCCTCAGGAGTATCCAGTGCCTTTATTTTCCCGTCCACCATGATAGATACGCGGTGGCAGTATTCAGCCTCGTCCATATAGTGAGTAGTTACAAAAACTGTAATGCCCTCACTGGTAGCATCGTATATCATCTCCCAAAAACGACGGCGAGTGGCAGGGTCAACACCTCCTGTTGGTTCGTCCAGAAATACTATTTTAGGGCTGTGCAGTGTGGCTGTGGAAAAAGATAGTTTCTGTTTCCAACCCAATGGCAAATCCGCTACCATGGTGTTTTTCTGTTCGCTCATATCAAGTTTTTCCAGCACTTGGTCGGTCTTTTTTTTCAGCTCAGTACCACTAAGACCGTATATTCCACCAAAAAGACGTATGTTCTCCCATACTTTTAAGTCTGGGTAAAGAGAAAATTTCTGACTCATGTAGCCGATGTTTCTTTTTATGAGGTCTCGCTGGGTGTAAATGTCGTATCCACCTACCGTGCCTTTGCCAGATGAAGGGCGCAAAAGACCGCACAACATCTTCATGGCGGTGGTTTTGCCTGCTCCGTTAGCACCTAAGAACCCAAAAATCTCTCCTTTGGATACCGAAAAGGATATGTTATCCACTGCGTGAAAAGAACCGAATGTTTTGGTAAGTCCATCGGTATGTATTACTGTGTCTTGTGTCATCATGTTTATTTTGTAAGAGCCATAAAACAGTCTTCCAGTGTAGGCTTGCATGGTGTTATACTCAGGTCTGTAATGCCTTTTGAGGTGAGAAAATCGGACATTTGCTCCGGTGAAATATCCCGTCCGTCCTTAATGACAACGTGCTGTTCGCTACCAAAAGAAAAACAAGAATCTACATCGGGATGTTCTCTTAAAATGTGAAGCATAGGATACATCTGTGCGCTACGGACTTTCCAAATAACGTGGTTGAACGTAGAAATAATGCCATCTGGCGTATCTATGGATAGTATTTTTCCTTTGTCTATAAAAGCCACCGTGTCGCACATATAAGCCTCGTCCATGTATGGGGTTGAAGCCAATATGGTAAGTCCTTGTTCTTTTAGACGTTTTAGCATTTGCCAAAATTCTTTTCTGGAAACTGGGTCAACACCTGTGGTAGGTTCATCCAAAAAAAGTACCTCTGGGCGGTGAATCATAGCACAACAAAGAGCTAATTTCTGTTTCATACCACCTGAAAGAGCTCCTGCACGACGTTTTTTGAAAGGCTCCAGCATTTTGTAAATGTCGCTTATAAGGTCATAGTTCTCACTGACGGTGGTAGAAAAGACACTGGCAAAAAAGTCCAAGTTTTCCTCTACCGAAAGGTCTTCGTACAGGGAAAAACGCGAAGGCATATATCCCACTTTGGTACGTATTTTGCGGTAATCTTTTACCGTGTCCAGCCCCAAGACAAAAGCCTTTCCCTCTGTTGGCAAAAGCAGGGTAGTGAGTATTCTAAAAAGAGACGTTTTGCCACCACCGTCAGGACCTATAAGTCCCATCATGCAGCCTTTGTTTACCGTAAAGCTGACATCGCTCAGAGCCTTGACAGTGTTTTTACCGCTGCGGTAGTCCTTGCTGACGTGTTGGATGTCTATATCGGGAGTCATAATTTATTTTTCTATTGTTGAAAAAGATACATCGCCCCATTGACCTATTTTGAGAAGACCGTCAGTGTTTACCACTTTTATCTTTACAGCATAGACGGTAGAGGCGCGTTCATCTCGTGTCTTGATGCCTTTTGGGGTAAACTCCCCTTTTTCCGATACCCAAGTAACTACACCGGAATACTCTTTTTTGTCTTCATCACCAAAATCAGCATAAACGGTAGCAGAGCTTCCTATCTTTATCTGTGTGGTCTGTGCCGCTGTGGCGTATGCTCTTAGAAAAAGAGTGTCGGTATCCGCTATTTTGTACATACTGCGTCCTATGGTGGTAAGTTCTCCTTCTTCGGCGTATTTAGCTAAGACTATACCGCTGACAGGGTTGGAAATGGAGCTTTTGCGTAGCTGGTCTTCTATTTGAAGTATTTGATATTCCATGCTTTGAGCAGAAGCGTCTGATGAGGCGTTGGTTTTATCAAGAGTGGAGAGCTGTGCTTTGAGTTGCTTTTCCAACACTTTGGCATTGGAGGAAAGGTCATCCAGCTGTTTTTGGTTGGCTGCTCCGCCTTTTATAAGGCGAGAAGTGCGTTCTATTTCGTTATTATTATGAGCTATTTGTTCTTTCAGGGCAGCTATTTGTGCAGAAACGTCAGCGCGGGCAGAACGTATGGCTTCCAATGAGGCTTTGAGTTGCATTTTTTTCAAATGTAGCTGTACCGTGTCTATAACGCAGGATGTGTCTCCTTTTTTAAGGCGAGTGCCTTCTGTGGCGTTCATCTGTTCTATCCGTCCTGCTACTTCGGATGAAACTATCACTTCGGTGGCTTCAAAAGTACCTGAGGCGTCGTAATTTTCTTTGTTTGAAGAGCAACTGAAAACTATGAGAGCCAAAAGCACTGATGCGTAAAAATATGTCTTTTTCATTTTATTGTGTTTTTTCAAAGGGTGTTATTGGTAGTGTAAATGTAGTTGTAAATGCTCATCAGACGTGCTATGTGGTGTGATGTCTGCTGGGTGCGGGCAGATGCCTCTGCGTTTATATCACGGATGAGGTCTGTGGTAGATATGACTCCATTTTCGTATTTTGTTTCAGATGCACGACGAATGGAGGTGCGAAGGGATACTATCTGCTGGTCTTGTTTTAGGATAGGGGTGTATTTTTCTATTTCTATGATTTGTTGAGCCATTTGCAGGTGGGTATTTTGAAGAAAAACGTCTTTGTTTGATGCTACTGTTTGACGGGATATTTCTATTTTGTTGCGGTTGTTTTTTAGGGTGTACCACCCGCTGATATCCCATTTGAGGTTTACTCCTGCCATGTAATATTCCTTGAAATTAGATGCTAACATATTAAGACCTGGACGTCCGTATCCTCCTTGGACAAAGACCCCTATCTTTGGCTTGATAGCAGAATACGAAGCTCTTTCTTGTCTATTTAGTACTTCTTCCTGTGCGGCAAAGACAGATAGTTCAGGACGGCGTATTTCTCCGTTGGCAGTGAAAAGCTCTTTTGAAGGAGATAGCAAAACGGTGTTTTCGTCCATTGGTATGGCTGTGAAAATACTGAGCATTTGTATGTAAGCCTTGCGGGTGGCTTTTATTTCCACTTCGGTGCGTTGTGCGCCTATGAGTTCTACGGTCATCATTTCAAGGTCTGTGCGGTTAGCTACTCCATTTTTCATCATTACCTCTATTCGTTCTATGTTTTGTTTGAGGTCTTTTTGTAGTATGATGTTCTGCGCGAGTATTTCGTCCTGCATCAGAATACCAAAGAAAAGCCCATTCACGCGTTCGCGGACAGTGTAGAGGGTTACGTCTATGTTGGCTTGTGAAAGGTCGCTCTGTGCGGAAATGGTCTTTTTCTGATTGCCAGTAACGCCTCCGTCCCACACTGTTTGGTTTATCTCCAAGACGGCTTTGTATTGGTCTTTTGGTAGAGACGGTATTTCCATTCCCGGCAATGTTATAGGTAGCGATGTTACTTCTGATTGGTATGTTGCCTGTGCAGAAAGACTCAGGTGAGGAATGTATGCTTTTGATGCGTTGGATAGGTCATATCCTTTTGTCTTGGCGATGAGGTCTTTTTGTATGATGGCTGGGTAGTTGGCGCGTGCGTGGGCGTAGCAGGTGTCTATGGTTATGCCTTGTCCTGAGCAGTATGCCGATACTAACAGCAGCGAATATAAAAATATGTTTTTCATATATTTATGGTTTTAATAAGTCTGTCATTATGCGCATGGTGAGCTCCTTGCGGTGAGTTATGTACTGGGAAAATTTTTCCTTGTCATTGTCAAAGAGCAAAGTTGTTATCATGTTTTCGGTGAGTAGAGGAAAGACAAATGAGCCTATGAAGGTGGTTAGTACATCGGCTGGGTTCATTTTTCTGATGTTGCCTTTTTCCATTTCACTGAGCAACTGTGTTAAAAGAGATGCTGGTACTTTGCAGTCCCCAAGTAGTTTGGTGGCTGTTTTTATAAGGTGGTTGCAGTCACGTTGTATTTCCCTTACTAAGAAAACGGGTAGGGAAGGATACTGGATGATGAGTGTTTGGTATTGGTCTGCTAAAAGACCGATTTTTTCTATGTAAGAACAGTTTTTATCTACTATTTCTTCCATTTGAGGGTACACTTTGGCTATTATTTCTTCAAATATTGCCTCAAAAAGACGCTCTTTTGTCCTGAAATAATAGTTTACCGATGTGCGACTCATTCCTGCCAAAAGTGCGATATCACTCATTGTGGCGGTGTCATAACCTTTGCGGATGAAGACTTCACGGGCGGCGCAGAGTATGCGCGTTTCTATGTCTTTTTCTTGTTCCATATGTCTGTAAGTGAGTTTTTTTGTATTTTGACGTATGTGATTGACAAATATGTTTGACATTTGTGTCAAAAATATATATATTTTTTATCTCTACAAATATTTTTGACTTTTTTTTCTAATGACAAAAAATGCCATACATTTGAGGTGTAAAAGCATACCGTATGAAAAATATAGCAAAAACAATAGCTTGTATCCTCACAGCATTATTACCAATAACAGCAATGTCTCAGCAAATGACCACTTCGTTCGGAGTACAGAATGAAGAATTTTCATCTCTCCAAATAGATTTTCCGCAGGGAAAAAGCACTCTCATGGTGGATTATAAAGACAATGCCAAGGCTTTGAAAACTATTTCTGCCAACATAAACAACAATATAGGACGCCTTAATCGTGCTGAATACATCATCTCGGTAGTCAGCGAAGTCATAATCACGGACAACGAACAAAAAGCGTCCCGTTTAGCTAAAAAAAGAGCCTTGACTCTTAAATCTTACCTTATAAAAAAAGTAGGAGCTGAGGAAAAATACTTCATCACAACGGTACGCGCTGGCGAAAATGGCACCGTGGGAG
>JAQUTH010000064.1 GCA_028709885.1 Flavobacteriales bacterium | reverse complement strand
TTGACCGATTGGTGGCTCTTTTGGCAGGAAATGAGATAATACGAGATTTTATAGCTTTCCCTAAAAATAACTCTGGACGTGATGTGATGATAGACGCTCCCGCTCCACTGGCTCCAGAACAGCTCACAGAACTGAATCTTAAAACAACGATATAATAAAACTAAAAACCTCTATCGTTTGATAGAGGTTTTGTTTCTTTAAAAAGAAAATGCCACACGGACTGATACATAACGTAAAAACCCTTTTTCACTATGCCCTGCGTTTGGCATGGAGTGGAGAGGCTTTGCGTCGTTTTACTATATGGCGATACCGACATATGTCCATGCGGCAGTTTATCCTGCTGTCAAGCATATTGATAGGTTTGGTAGCTGGAGTTTCGTCTGTCCTTCTAAAAAACTTTACCCACTGGATACAGTATTTTGTGGAAGATACATTAGTGGGAAAATTGGAGTTTTTGGGCTTTTATTTTGCTTTTCCTATAATAGGAATATCACTCACACTGCTGGTGGTGCATTACGTCCTGCGAGGAAAAGTAGGACACGGCATACCCAACGTACTGTATGCTCTTTCCCGTAAAAAATCCATTCTTCCGTTCAAATCCACATATTCAGCACTGATAACCGCTCCGCTGACAGTAGGTTTTGGTGGTAGTGCTGGTCTGGAAGGTCCTGCGGTGGCAACTGGTGCGGCTTTGGGTTCCAATTTTTCAAAGATGCTCCATATGGACTCAAAATCTCGTCAGCTTCTATTGGCATGTGGTACTGCGGCGGCTCTTTCAGCTATATTCAAGGTGCCTATAACTGGTCTTATCTTTGTGATAGAGGTCTTTTCATTAGACCTTACCATGGCTTCGCTCATTCCGCTGATGCTATCCTCGGCAACGGGTGTTATGGTGTCTTATTTTTTCATGGGACAAACATTGACATTGGATTTTGAGTCCACTACCGCTTTTCAGCTAAAAAACATAATGTACTACGTGGGATTGGCTCTTTTTGCTGCCATTGCGTCCATACATTTTACAAAAATATACTCATCGGTAGGGCATTTTTTTGAAAAAAGACTCAAAAACACTTACGTCAAACTGGTGGCTGGCGCGCTGTCATTGGGATGTTTGCTTTATTTCATGCCTACCCTATACGGCGAGGGTTATGACACTATAAACGCTCTTTTGGCGCAGAATGTATCTGGTGTTCTAAACTTTGAATGGGTGGGAGATTTTACAGACAGTCCTTGGGTTACAGTGGCTTTGCTGGTGGTTATGCTGTATTTGAAGATGTTTGCCACTACCATAACTTTCGGTGCTGGTGGTGTGGGTGGTACTTTTGCTCCTACTCTGTTCATGGGTGCGGTGGCAGGTAGCGCATTTTCTCAAATGGTAAACATAATATACCCCTCGGCAGAGCTATGTAGCAGTAATTTTGCTTTGGTGGGTATGACAGGAATAATGGCTGGTGTGATGCAAGCTCCACTTACAGCCGTCTTTTTGATAGTGGAGACAACGGGTGGTTATGCTCTTATAGCTCCTCTGATGGTGGTTTCTGCTATTTCTTTCATCATAACTCGTTTTTACATAAAATACAGCGTATATACCGAGGAATTGGTAAAAAAAGGCGATGTGCCTACTCATGACAAGGACAAAACCATTCTGGATAACATAGATGTGGACCGTCTGATAGAACGTGATTTTATAAAAATACCTGCTGAGGCTACCCTTGGCGATGTGGTGCATGATGCCATAGCTATTTCAAACAGAAATATTTTTCCAGTGGTGTCAAAACACAATCATCTTATCGGCATAGTCCTTTTGGATGATATACGCCATATGATATTTGACAGCGGTATGTACAATAGGATAAACGTTAGCGCTATGATGCAGCAACCTCCTGCTGTGGTGGTCCATGGCGAGGATACCATGGCTACCATAATGCAAAAATTTCAAGAAACGGGCGCATGGAACTTGCCAGTGGTGGGTTATCATTACCGTTATGTTGGTTTTATTTCAAAGAGTAAACTTTTATCTATATACCGCCGAAAGATGCTGGACAGCACTTCTTCGGAGCTTTTCTAATAGATATACAAAATAAAAAGCCTCACTTTCAGTGAGGCTTTTTTTAATATTATATTTAGATTATTCTCCTTGGTGAGCAGGACGAAGGAGGTCATTTACTGTTTTTACAGGGTTAAATGTCTCTATCGGCACCTCTACAAAGACTGTTATCCAACGGCTCATAGCTCCGTTCCATAGTCCTGGAAGCTCCAATGCTTTGAGGTCTTTTCCACTCATGCTCTTTTTGGAGATAAAGCCTGCATTGTGGTCTATGTATAAGTCAAGGTCTATTTTTTTACCTTGGTAATCACGGACAGCGCACACCAAATCCACTGGGTTAAAGTGCGTGGAAGCATCAAATATAGCTTTTTTATCAGGGTCTGAAAGGTCTATCTGTGCGCTCTCCACTATCTGCAAAGACACACTGCCGTCTATATCTCTCACCCAGAAAGGTCCTCCGCCTGGCTCGCCTTCGTTTTTGACCATGCCACACACGCGGATAGGGCGGTTTAAGAATCCCCGCATATATTCTTTTTTCTCTTCAAATGTAGATGTGGCATAGGCAGATGGTAACCCATGACAAAGAGTGCCTTCAACAAATTCTTCAAGAGGTTTCATAGACTCTTCCATAATGCCCATATCAAGCACTCGGCGGTAACGGTGTGTCATTTCTTGTATTTCCAAAAGGAGCCCTGCAAGAGCTTGTTTTGACACCACAGTAGGTTCTTTGAGACGGTCTGGAACTACATTGTCTATGTTTTTGATGAAAATGATGTCAGCGTCTATGGTATTGAGGTTTTCTATCAGCGCGCCGTGTCCTCCTGGGCGGAACACCAACGAACCGTCGTCTTTTCTAAATGGAGCGTTGTCCATATCCACAGCTATGGTGTCTGTGCTTTTCTTTTGTGTAGAGTAAGAAGCGTCTAATTTTATGTGAAATTCTTTTTCCACTTCTGGACGCACAGAGCGTACCAAGGCATCAAAAAGGACTTCGTGTTCTGGTGATACTGTAAAATGGATATTGACATCACGTGAAGACCCTACCGCATACATAGCCCCTTCTACCAGCTGTTCTTCGGCTGCTTTACGAGCTTTTTTAGGGTATTTGTGAAAAGATATTAGTCCTTTTGGCAGGCTGCCATATCCCAATCCTTCTGGTAAAAGTATTTTTTTGACTATGTCTATATAGTCTTTATCGGCTATATGTTTTTCTATATCATCTCCATCATGAGTGTATAATTCTGCCAATTCATGATAAAAAGCGGCTTTTTTTATGTCTTTCATCAGAGCAGCTACGCTTTTTAGCCCATGAAGTGCTATGAAGTCCTCAAATGATACATTGGATAATGGATATTTTTCCAAAAAGACAAAAAGGTCTTTGAACATACGGGTGGCTGCTCCACTTGCTGGTACAAACTTGACTATCTTTTTGCTGTGACAGGCATCTTGGTACTGTTTGACATAGTGTTCTTCCTGTTCAGCGTCCATTTTAACTATACCGCTACCTATTTTGGCAGGCTGTATGATGTCAAGTGAAGGAAATCCGTTTTTGAAATAATTGATTTGTTTTTCTACTTTCTCAGAGGAGAGTCCGTAGGCATTTATTTGTTCTATATCTTGTTGTGTGAGCATTATAGTGAGTTTTTAGTTATATTCTATTTATACGATGGTTTTTTTATTTTTTACTCCGCAAATGAAATCATAAGTGTCAAAATAGTAGCGAATGAGGTTTTTCCAGTCAAATTCTGCACTGAAATCTTCTGCTCCGGTACGCATCATGATACGTTCACGGGATGTGGAAGTGGCAAAACGCAACATGAAATTGGAAAGGTCTTCCGCTGCGGAGTCAAACGAGCGTCCACGGCGATGTAGTACTTTTATACCGCGAGATTCATCACCAGAAGTGAGGTTTTCTACATAATCACCAAAACCTGCCAAATCAGATGTTACAGCTGGCACGCCCGATGCAAGACTCTCACACGGTGTGTAACCCCATGGCTCATAGTAGCTGGGGAATACTCCCAAATGGCATCCACGTACAAATTCGCTGTACTCCATACCAAAAAGAGGATTGTCTGGCGATATGAACGAAGGATGGTAAACTATCTTGACGCGGTCTTCTTTTTTATTTATAAGCCCTGAGGTACGCACAAAATTGAGGATTTCGTCTTTGTAATCATCTACTATGTTGTGAGTTACAACAGGTGGCAAGGTGTTGGTTTTCCATGTCTGCAATGTACGTTTTACGCGAAAACGCATCGTTTCACTCACAAAGGAATTGATATCAGGTAGGTCATTTTGTCCTGCATGAGATGAAAGATAATTGAAAAGTTTTTCTCCTACATCATGACCTATGCTCTCGCTGTTTTTTCTTAGCTCCTCCATAACTCCACGGGAGTTAAGAACGGCAGGGTTTATGCTGTAACACGGGCGGTTAGTTATGAAAAACATCACCACTGTTATGTCCGAACCTATCATTTTCAGTTTGTGGTTAAGACGAGCCAATGCTTCCAATGTCATGTCAAAACCTTTGTTTTTGTACTCATAACGTCCCGATGTAAAAAAATACAATGTGCGGGAGAGGTCAAATGAGTACGAACCGAAGAAATGTCCACGAATAAACTGATGTATCTTGGTCTTTAAGTCTTGGTGAAGTATCTCCACCTTGTAAAAAGAAGAGAATTTGTTTATGTTAAGACCATTTGGTGTTATGTGGTCCGGGTTTCGTCCTAATAACTGTGAACATTCATCGTGCATCACACGGCTAACGGTGGTAAAGGAATCAGCTGCCGCTGCGGCTGCACGTTCTATCTGCGTTTCTGCCAAGATGTTGAAATACACAGCCTCCTTGTGCCAGTCTATGTACGGCAAACGGGAATAATAGTTAGGGTCATTGAACGCCAAATAACGCCCCAAAAGTGTAGCGTGAGTGGTAAATACTGTTTTATATGGCATTTTCTCAGCACGGATAAACGGTAACGGTATGCCGGCCATCCATTCATGAAACTGTATCATCACAGAAGAGTCAAAAAACTCTTTTTTCTCTGCTAATTTTTTGAAGAAAATGTACACAGCATACCCAAAAGATATGACATCATTTGCCAACGGGGATATATTACCAGAATCAACACCTGCGTCCCTCCATAGGAAATACTTAAAATCACCAGTGCGTGAGGCAAGTGGTGAGGCGTTAAAAAGTATGGTTTTTGGCTTACCCGTTATAAGCCACGTGCCATAATGCACATCAAAACCTTCGTCCCACATCTCACGTATGGTCTGTCCTATTTCATCATCGGGTAAATCTTCGTACTCAAATTCTGCTTTTGCCTTTTCTGTCCAAGGACCTATGGCGTTATAGTTTTTTCCGAAATATTCAGATACTGACGGCATTTTAGAACGTATTACCGTATAAATACCCCCCATCTGGTTACATACTTCCCACGATACCTCAAATAGTTTTCGCGAGTCTTTTATCAGTGTTTTTGACATAAGTAGCGTATCTTTAAAATGTATAGTAATAGTCTATTGTTTCCATATTTTTCATTGAAAATATAGATAGTCCAATATCGTAAATTTTTTGATATGCTGTACCTTTTTAAGGTAAAAAAATTTCACCTTTTAAAAAGAGACAAAAAAGAAGAAAAGTAGTACCTCCGGAGGGAATCGAACCCACATCAATGGTACCGGAAACCATCGTTCTATCCATTTAACTACGGAGGCATTTACCCAGTGGGCAAATATAAAGAAAAACACCCACACCACAGTGGGTGTATATACTATTCGTCTGAAAGTTTAAGCACTGCCATAAATGCAGACTGAGGTACTTCCACACGTCCTATCTGACGCATACGTTTTTTACCCTGTTTCTGTTTTTCCAGCAGTTTTCGTTTACGGGAAATATCACCACCATAACATTTAGCGGTAACATCCTTACGCACGGCTTTTATGGTCTCACGAGCTATGATTTTAGCGCCTATTGCTGCCTGCAAAGGTATATCAAACTGCTGACGAGGTATCAGACTGCGCAGTTTTTCCACTATTCTACGTCCTATGTCATAAGCATTGGAGCGGTGAATGAGCGAAGAAAGAGCATCCACAGGCTCGCCATTTATGAGTATGTCCACCTTTACAAGGTCTGCATCGCGAAAACCGATAGGCGTGTAGTCAAACGAAGCATAACCTTTGGAAATGGATTTCAAACGGTCATAAAAGTCAAACACCACCTCAGCCAAAGGCATTTCAAATGTCAGTTCTACACGCGTAGGTGTGAGGTAAGATTGGTTTTTGAGAATACCGCGTTTGGCTATGCAAAGCTCTATCACTGGACCTATAAAATCCGATGAAGTAATGATAGATGCACGTATATAAGGTTCTTCCACACGGTCCAAACGTGAAGGGTCTGGCAACTGAGAAGGGTTGTGAATATTTATAGCCTTTTCTTTATCGGAAGTTTGGTAAATGTTGTACGAAACGTTAGGCACGGTGGTGATGACCGTCATGCCAAATTCACGTTCCAAACGCTCTTGTATAATTTCAAGGTGCAACATACCCAAGAATCCACAGCGGAAACCAAAGCCCAATGCTGCTGAAGACTCTCCCTCAAATGTCAGCGATGCGTCATTGAGGTGTAGTTTTTCCATGGAAGCTCTCAGCTCTTCATAATCCTCAGTATCCACCGGGTAAATACCTGCAAAGACCATAGGTTTGACCTCCTCAAAGCCTTCTATTGGCTTATCGGTAGGACGTTCCACAGATGTGATAGTATCGCCCACTTTGACCTCCACAGCCTCTTTTATACCAGATATGACATAACCTACATCTCCTGCGGAGACTGTCTGTTTTGGTGCTTTTTTCAGTTTCAGAGTACCTATCTCATCAGCAAGGTAAGATTTGCCTGTTGCCATGAATTTTACCTTTTCTCCACTGCGAATAGTCCCATTCAAAACTTTGAAATAAGCCTCCACTCCGCGGAAAGGGTTGTACACAGAGTCAAACACCAATGCTTCAAGCGGTGCTTTGGGGTCTCCCTGAGGAGCTGGCACGCGTTCTACTATGGCTTTCAGTATTTCCTCTACTCCCTGCCCTGTTTTACCGCTGGCACGTATTATCTCTTCGTATTTGCAGTCTATAAGGTTTACTATATCGTCAGACACTTCCTCTGGTAGAGCAGAAGGCAAGTCTATTTTATTTAAAACCGGTATTATGGTCAGTCCGTTTTCAAGAGCCAAATAAAGGTTTGAAATAGTCTGAGCCTGTATACTCTGCGCCGCATCCACCACCAAAAGAGCACCCTCGCACGCAGCTATACTGCGGGATACTTCATAAGAAAAGTCCACGTGTCCGGGGGTATCTATAAGGTTAAGGATGTATTTTTCGCCTTCGTACATATATTCCATCTGTATGGCGTGGCTTTTTATGGTGATGCCGCGCTCACGTTCCAAATCCATATCGTCCAAGAGTTGGTCTTGTTTTTCACGGTCTGTTATGGTTTTGGTATACTCCAAAAGACGGTCTGCCAAGGTGCTTTTACCGTGGTCTATGTGAGCTATGATGCAAAAATTGCGAATGTTCTTCATATAATATGTCTTGTCCCTTAGTGTTTTATGTTCCATAGAACATTACGGGAATATGGGTTCAAAGGTAGTTATTTTTGATATAATTATTGGATTTATTTTTGCTGCGGGCTCATCTTTGTACAGAAATGAAAAAAAGAGAAAAGAAATGGATAAAAATTCTTATTTTCGCCCTTTGATAAATATAGAAAAAAAATGGAATCATTAGGATTTATACAGTGGTGTCTTGAAAATCTCAATTATTGGACTATAACCATACTGATGGCAATAGAGAGTTCTTTTATACCTTTTCCATCGGAAATAGTGGTACCACCAGCAGCATACAGAGCCGCCGCAGGAGAATTAAACGTATTTTTGGTGGTAGTATTTGCCACACTCGGGGCAGACATAGGCGCTACTGTCAATTATTATTTGGCACGTTGGGTAGGACGTCCAATAGTGTATCGTTTTTCCGAAAGCAGAATAGGACACATGTGCCTTTTGGATAGAAAAAAAGTAGATACAGCCGAGGACTATTTTGCCCGTCACGGTGCTGTTTCAACGTTCATAGGACGCCTTGTCCCTGCTGTACGTCAGCTTATATCCATACCTGCTGGACTGGCAAAAATGCGCTTTTCTACATTCATTCTTTTTACCACATTGGGTGCAGGAGTGTGGAACAGCATCTTAGCTGCCATAGGTTACTACCTCCAAAGTGTAGTTCCTCAGGATATGCTCATGGAGCAGGTAAAACGTTACAGCCATGAAATATCATATATATTTTTAGCGGCAGCTGTTATAATCGTTATTTTTTTGGCATATAAAGGGCTTAAAAAAGAAAAAATCGCAGAAAAATAGCTATATTTTTTATTTTAGCAAAAAAATAACCATTTTAAGATAAAAAATAGAGCAAATATTTGGCAATATAGAGAATACATCAGTATATTTGCCATGTTATTAAACAAAAGACAAATGAACAATATAGTTAACATTATTCTCATTAATACACTGCTGCTGGTCGTGCCACAAGCAGGTGAGAGAGGTATGTAGCTACGTTGGATATATATACAATATACTAAAAGCCCCTCTCACTATATGAGAAGGGCTTTTTTTAGTAAGTCATAAGAATAAAAAATGAAACACACACTTAAAAGCGACACCACTACCACAGGACGCCGTATGGCAGGAGCCAGAAGCCTTTGGCGTGCCAACGGCATGAAAGACGAACATTTCGGTCGTCCTATCATCGGCATAGCAAATTCCTTCACCCAAATGGTTCCAGGACACGTTCACCTTCATGAAATAGGACAAAAAGTCAAAGCGTGGATAGAAGCACAAGGATATTTTGCAGCAGAATTTAACACCATAGCCGTGGATGACGGTATAGCCATGGGACATGACGGTATGTTGTACTCATTGCCTTCACGTGAGATAATAGCCGATAGCGTTGAATACATGGCACAAGCCCACAAAGTAGATGCCTTGGTGTGCATCAGCAACTGCGACAAAGTAACCCCCGGTATGCTCATGGCTACCATGAGACTAAACATCCCTACCATATTTGTATCGGGAGGACCTATGGAAGCTGGTATGTTCCACGGACGCGGTGTGGACCTTATAGACGCTATGGTTATGGCAGCAGATAAAAACATTTCCGATGAAGATATAACAGAATTGGAAAAATGTGCTTGCCCTGGATGTGGCTCTTGCTCTGGTATGTTCACAGCCAACAGCATGAACAGCCTAACAGAAGCTCTTGGGCTATCTCTACCAGGTAATGGCTCTGTGGTAGCTACGCATGAAAACAGAGAATACCTTTTTGAAAAAGCAGCCAAGACCATTGTAGAAATGGCAGAAAGATACTATTTCAAGGGCGATGATACCGTTCTTCCAAAGAGCATAGCCACCAAAACAGCTTTTGAAAATGCTATGAGCCTTGACATAGCCATGGGTGGTAGTACCAATACCGTACTTCACCTTTTGGCAGTAGCGCATGAGGCTGGGGTGGACTTTACCATGAAAGACATAGACCGTCTTTCCCGTAAAATACCAGTACTATGCAAAGTAGCACCTAATAGCCACTACCACATGCAGGATGTAAACCGAGCAGGTGGTATCATGGGCATCTTAGGAGAATTAGCAAAAGAAAAACTCATAGACACATCGGCATACCGTGTTGGTTTTAAGGATTTAGCAGAGTGTCTTGATAAATATTATGTAGGTAGCAAAGATTTCTGCCAAGAAGCTAAAAAGATATATACCTCAGCACCTGCTCTTGTTTTTTCCAACAAGATGAGCAGTCAGAAAAACTACTACATGGATATGGATACAGATAGAGAAAACGGCTGTATCCACAGTGTTAAAAATGCATATTTCCATGACGGTGGCATAGCTGTTCTTTTCGGCAATGTAGCAAAAGATGGCTGTATAATAAAGACAGCTGGTGTAAACGAAAAACTTTTTACATTCAAAGGCACAGCGCGCGTATTTGAAAGTCAAGAACAAGCATCGGAGGGCATTCTTGGCGGTAAGATAACAGCTGGCGATATAGTTGTCATCCGCTACGAAGGACCAAAAGGAGGACCTGGTATGCAGGAGATGTTGTACCCTACGTCGTACCTTAAATCCATACATCTGGACAAAGAATGTGCGCTGATGACAGACGGACGTTTCTCTGGTGGTACATCGGGACTATCCATAGGACACGTTTCTCCTGAGGCTGCATCTGGTGGTCTTATAGCCATAGTTAATGACGGAGACACCATAGAAATAGACATACCTCAACGCCGGATTTCACTTTGCGTTTCAGAGAAAGAAATAGAAAAAGACTCAAAGAATAAAAAA
>JAQUTH010000063.1 GCA_028709885.1 Flavobacteriales bacterium | reverse complement strand
ATTAGAGTGGCTTTTGATGCTACACTACCACCTATTTCTTTGGCGTAATCTACTATATATGTTCCAGCAGAAACCTCTACTCCTACATAAAAAAACAATGCTATCACGCCCAATGTCAAATGACGGAAGCTCCACACGCTACGTGTCAGTTTCTCACCTGCCGTCTCTGTGGTGTTAGGAATGACAGGTAATGTCAAACGGCTTACCACTAACGCTACTACCACAATAGCTATTGCAAGACCTGCAAAAGGCCATACTACTTGGTCTACTGTTATGTCTGTGGCTCCAGAGAAAATTATATATGCTACAAATAAAGGCGCAATGGTTGTTCCTATTGAATTGGCACTACCTCCTATGTTC
The DNA here is from genome assembly GCA_028709885.1 of Flavobacteriales bacterium. Lineage (GTDB taxonomy): Bacteria > Bacteroidota > Bacteroidia > Flavobacteriales > UBA1820 > Merdimorpha. Next base: position 10,169 of record JAQUTH010000063.1, on the reverse strand, counting down.
TGACGTTGGATACCAGATGTTCCTTTTACTGAGCAGTTTACCAAATAAGGGTTTATAACCACCTGCATAATGGTAACGCCTGCTCCTGCCACATAAGAACCTATAATGAATATAAAATAAGCCAAAGGAATATTATATCCTGCTATATCCACACGCGAAGATATATTTACCTCATACCATGCGGAAAGAGTGAATATTCCAAGTCCTACTGCCAACACGCCCAAAGCGCGTATTAACGTTCCCTTGTAACCGTATTTGGCTACCCAAGAAGAGCCTATTCCTCCTGTTAATGGGTACGCCAAAAACCAAGAGAAAATAATGATGTTTGCCAACGTGAATTTGATTCCTTCCAATGAAGGGTCATCAAGAAATACTTTTTTGATAGGTCCTTGGAACTGCTGGTTTATGCAAGTGAGAAAACCTACAAAAAAGAACAATATCACCATAGTGAGAAATGGTGCTAAGTAGTTTTGTTGTTTTTGTGTATTCATTGTGTTTTTTAAAGATTATGTTTTGTTTATTTGATTACGACAATACGCGTAGCGACGTATCACATTTTACAAAGTGTAAAATTAGTGTTTTTTGGACACCTTACCACATTTTTAGTAAAAAAACATTTAGAAATTATTTTCCACCTCTGTTAGAATATCAAAAACTTCACCAGAAGTATCTGCTGTACAAAGACGTATACGTGTATCTTTGAAATTTTCCACACCTTTGAAATACGCCGCATAATGTTTTCTGGTTTCAAGTACACCCAGACGTTCACCTTTCCATGCTACAGCACGGGCCAAATGTGTACGTGCCGCCGACACTCTTTCCGCTATATCGGGAGCTGGTAAATGCTCTTTTGTCCTCAAAAAATGCTTTATATCTGAAAAAATCCATGGCGACCCCACCGTTGCCCTCCCTATCATGCACCCGTCAAGACCATACTCATCCCTCATACGCATAGCGTCCTCACCACAGCGCACATCGCCATTACCCACTATCGGGATAACAATACGTGGATTTTGTTTTATATCCCGTATGACCTCCCAATGAGCCTCGCCTTTGTACATCTGACAGCGTGTGCGCCCATGAATAGTGAGGGCTTGTATGCCACAGTCCTGCAATTCTTCGGCTATATCGGCTATCACTATGCTGTGCTCATCCCACCCGAGGCGCGTTTTTACAGTAACGGGAATGTTTCCTGCGTTATTTACTACGGCACGTGTTATGCGCATCATGTTTGGTATATCCTGAAAAATGCCACTTCCTGCTCCTTTTCCTGCCACCTTTCCCACGGGACAACCAAAATTTATATCCAACACGTCTGGTTTTCTATCCAGAGATGCTATCATTTGCGCTGCCTGAGCCATGCTCTGCTCATTTGCTCCGAATATTTGTATGCCTACTGGGCGTTCGTTTTCCTCTATATCCAGTTTGACAAGACTTTTTTCGGCATTGCGGATGAGTCCGTCGGCAGATATAAACTCAGAATATGACATATCCGCTCCGTATTGGTGGCACAAAGTGCGAAATGGAGGGTCTGTTATGTCCTCCATTGGTGCCAGTATGACAGGGTATTCCCCTAAGTCCAAATCTTTTATCTTCACTGTTTTTATTTTTGTCTATGCGCAAAAAAAGCGTTGTTTTCTTCGGTGCAAAGATATATATTTGACTGTACAAATTTTGATAAAAACACATGCGTCCTCACTTTTATACAGCCAATAACACTCAGGTCTTTTTCTATTTCATAGCCTCCGCCATACTATGTTCTGCGGTGTCTTTTTTGTGGTCAATGGTAAAATTACCAAATATATGGTGGATAGAAAACGCATCTACGGTGTTAAGTTCTGTTATTACTTTTGGTCTGCCTGCTGTTATTTTTTGGAAATGGATAACAGCTGAAAACATAGGCAGAGGGCTTCACATGGCAAACGACATACATTGGCGCAGTGTAGTTTACTCCATAATACTGGTATTTGTGATGATGCCGCTGGTTAATTATCTCATTTCTTTTTCTAAGGATTTTTTGGAATATAGCCTACGCGAAGACCTTTTTGAGTCCATTAAAGCTACTGAGAGTATGCGAGAAAGCATGATAAACTCTCTCACTGCCAACAAAGCGTGGTACACTTACCCTGTGGTTATGATAACATTGGCGGTGGTGCCTGCATTGGTAGAAGAGGCTTTTTTCAGAGGAACGCTACAAAGGCTTTTTTTAAGACAATGGCACAAAAAACACATTGCTGTGATACTCACCAGCCTTATTTTCACAATGATGCACATGGACTATTTTAACTGGGTGGGTATAATGCTTTGCTCTGTTATTATGGGTTATTTGTATTTTTATACATCGTCCCTATGGTGTAGTATAGCTTTTCATTTTGTGTCAAATGCGTGGAACATCACAATGATGTATCTATTGGCTCATTTTCCACCAGAAGAAAATGTAAACACATCACACATTTCACCGTGGATGGCTCTTCTAAGTGCATTTTTCGTGTGGTTTATTTTTCGCACCATGCGAAGCGTCAATTTTATGGAACGCAAACTAAAAAAAACAACACTCTAATAATAATTATAAAAGTACCGTAATGAAAAAACAACTACTTATCCTCTTGTCATTCTTGGCATGCGCGGCAGTTTTTGCCCAGCCTAAAAAGGTTAAAACTGCATGGCGACTTGACTACTACATGAACGAACCCACAGCCCAATATTTGGTTTACCTGCCAGACAGTACCGTATGGGATGCCTCCACCATAACACTCACCTCAGCCAAAGGAGAACAATACTCCTCACAGTGCATAAAAGGGGAGATAAACAGCATCACTGTACCTATTGATGGGCTTGGTAAAGGCAAATATCCTTTTTCAGTGGTGGTAAAAAGTAAAGACAGAACATACCAAACCTCCGATACTTTGGTTAAAATGCCGTATAAATTCAACGCCACACAGATAGACCGCAAAACTGCAAGTGTCATTTCACGTGGTATGCCCGTCATTCCGTTTGGTTTTTACTGCTATTCTCCCGTTCAAAGCACCATAGCCGAAGAAGAGGTAGTCTCTGGTTTTAACCTTATGTCCCCGTACCAAAACATTCCTCGCACTAAAATAGGTATGAGAAAAGTGTACATGGACCGCGCTGCCGAACTGGGTATGCGTGTAAACTACAACCTTCTGAGTGTTGCCACCGGAGGTACTGGTTACAACAAAAACCAAAAAGCAGAGGAAAGACTATCTATGCTACGCGCGGAAGTGGAAGCATTCAAAGACCACCCTGCCCTTATCAGCTGGTACTTAGCCGACGAACCAGACGGGCGCAAAACTCCACCTCAGGACATTATTTCACTGTACCGAGAGATAAAAAAGATAGACCCTTATCACCCTGTAACCATAGTTTTCATGCACCGTGGTACTGCCAGAAAATATGCCGAAGGTTTGGACATAGCCATGGGAGACCTTTACCCTGTACCGCGCGCTCCACTTAGCGGAGTGTACACTTTCCAAAAAGAACTATCAGATGAATTTTTCCTTGAAAAAGCTATATGGCTGGTTCCACAAGCATTCGGAGGTAACGAATGGTGGCAACGCGAACCTACCGCACAAGAGATGCGTGCCGCTACTTACATGGGACTTTTAGGTGGTAGCCATGGTTTCCAGTACTTCATACGCCATGGTCAAAACGGTTTTCCTAAATCTACCACCGCATGGGCTGAGGCTGGTGCTATGGCTCTGGAAATAGCAGAAATGACTCCTTATATTCTTTCGGGAGAAAAAGCGCCTGATGTTACCATTTCAGACTCCATGTGCGTATCTTCCGCTTTTTCACGTGGTAAAAACCTCATCATAGTAGCTGTAAACAAAGAAAACAAGCCAAAAGATTTTTCTATTTTCGTGAAAGATTATGGTTATTCAGGCGTTGTTACCCTACCGTTTGAAAACAGAAAAGTGGAAATGCAAAACGGTGTTATCACAGATAAAATGTTGGGATATGACACCAAAGTGTACAAATTGACTATGGATGAAACGCTAATGCCTCGTATAGATACATCTAACGCCGTTGTAGACGGCGATTTTGAGCGCAATACTTCGGTAGGTGTGCCAGACGCAGTGTATGCTCAGGTAGGCGCAGGGCGTGGTTCTACGTACTTTTTGGATTCTCGTACTGCTCATAGCGGAGAACATTCCATGCGGCTGAACACTTATGCCAACGGCACTGGGGTTACTCTTCAACATTTTCCTATGATAGTGCCTTCGGGTAAGACTTACACTGTTTCTTTCTGGGCTAAATGCGCTGATGAAAAAGAGTTTCCTCTTCGTAAAAACGTGGTAAATGCCCGTGGAAAAGTAAAAACACAGAAACTAAAAGCCCAGACTCCTACCCTTCATGTAAATCTTCGTCATCTGGGCAAAGCTCTTGTAGATACTGATATAGAGATAACTAATCCTGAGTGGACTCTCTACACTGTTGATGTGCCAGTAGATAAACAACCCGGACAAGGGCGCGACGGCATAACGCTGAACATAACTCTTAAAAACAGAAGTTGCATTTGGATAGATGATGTTTCTTTCAAGGCAAAAGAATAATTTTCATATAAAAAACTCGCCACGAAAGTGGCGAGTTTTATTTTGCTTCATCTTTTTTTTCAGAGAAATATGAGTGTATTATTTTCGCTTTACTCTCTCCCACTACTGAGGATAGTTCTTCGGCTGTGGATGTTTTTATTTTTTCAACCGTCTTGAAATGCCGCAAAAGAGTTTCTTTTGTCTTTTCGCCTACGCCTTTTATTCCGTCTAATTGGGACACAAGTGCACCTTTGCTTCTGCGATTTCTATGGTGTGTTATACCAAAACGGTGTGCCTCATCTCTTAACTGCTGTATAACGCGCAGTGTTGGCGAGCGTTTGTCCAGATAAAGTGGTACTGGGTCTTCGGGGTAGAATAGTTCTTCCAGTCTTTTAGCTATACCGATGATAGCTATTTTTTTATCAAGTCCGAGGTCTTTGAGTATCTGATAGGCCGAGGATAGCTGTCCTTTACCTCCGTCCACTATTATAAGCTGGGGGAGTGGTTCATTTTCATCTCTCAGGCGGGTGTATCGTCTGGTTATGACCTCTGCCATGGTGGCAAAGTCATCTGCCCCCACTACGGTTTTTACTATAAAATGTCGGTAGTCTTTCTTTGATGGGCGTCCGTCCTTAAATACCACGCATGACGATACAGGATTGGTTCCTTGTATGTTGGAGTTATCAAAACATTCTATATGGCGAGGCTCTACGTCCAATTGGAGTTCTTCTTTCATGGTCTGCATCAGACGGCGGGTGTGCGCTTCGGGGTCTACTATCCGCTCTTTGTTCACTTTTTCCATACGAGCCAAACGAGCATTTTTTTCAGAGAGTTCTACCAAAACGCGCTTTTCAGATATTTTAGGGACTGTAAGACGTACATTTTCTCCCAAATCAACATCCAAAGGAAATGGCAACAGCACTTCTTTTGCCCCAGAAGAGTACATTCGCCGTATTTCTACCACAGCCAATGTCAAGAGTGTTTCATCTGTTTCATCCATACATTTTTTTAGTTCCATGGTGTATGACTGAACCACAGCTCCACGCACCACTCGCAAGTAATTGACATAGCCTGCTTCGGTGTCGCTCACTATGGAAAAAACGTCCACATCCCGCATAGTGGTACTCACCACAGTAGAGCGAGATTGGTAATTTTCAAGGCGTTCAACTTTTTCTTTGAGTTTTTGCGCACCTTCAAAATCCAATATGGATGCTTTTTCATTCATTTGTTTTTTCATACCTGTGAGAACAGTGGAGTACTGACCACGCAAAACATCACGTGCCATGGCTATGTTTTCCATGTATTTTTCTTCTGAAAAAGCATTTATACACGGAGCAGCACAACGTTTTATGTGGTATTCAAGACATGGTTTGATGCGTCCTTCGTCTATGTTCTTTTCGCTTAGTTCTGCCTTGCAGGTACGCAGTGGAAAAAGGTCTCTCAGTATGTCCAACAAAAGATGAGCTGTGCCAACGGCTGGATATGGCCCGAAATATTCCGAGCCGTCATTGACTTTTTTTCTGGTGAGAAATATTCTGGGAAAACGCTCTTTTTTGATACATATCCATGGGTACGTCTTATCATCTTTTAACATGATGTTGTAACGTGGACGAAGGGTTTTTATCAAATTATTTTCTAAAAGAAGGGCATCGGCTTCACTTTGTACAACTATAAATTTGACATCCGCTATTTTGGATACCATTACACGTGTTTTGACACTATGTCCAGTGCCTGTAAAATAAGACAAGACACGGTTTTTTAGGCTCTTAGCCTTTCCAACATACAATATTTTTCCTTCGGAGTCAAAATAACGGTACACTCCTGGGTCTGTCGGTATGGTTTTAAGAATAAGCTCTAAATGTTCAGTCATAGTTTATTTAAGCCTGAAATTATATCTTTGGCGCGTTCTATCATGGTGTCCTCGCCTATGATAAGGTTCGCTTCGTTTAGGTCAAAATATTCATCAGGAGCTACTCCACCCTCAAAATCCACATCATAAGCATCTGTGGTGCGTGTAGTGCTAAAACGCAACTGCCATCCGCATGGCAAAAGATAATCCATCGGAAGACCTCCTCCTCCGCCAGTTTTGTCGCCAAGGACCACTACATTTGGAAATTCTTTTACCATGGCGACAAAGAAAGATGTTGCGCTGTAACATGAGCGGTTAGTCAGTATGACAATAGGTTTTGTAAAGCCTTGACCTTTCGGTGTACTGTAATGTTCATACGCTGGGGTAAAATCACTGTGTCCCGTTCCGTTTTTATAGTACATTTTATAGGTGAGGCGCCTTTTATCTGCCAAATAATCTGCCAACATTATGGCATTATCCAAAGAGCCTCCTCCGTTGTTTCTAACGTCTATTATTATACCACGGGTGTTCTTAAATCTGGAAAGCACCATATCTATATAAGCCACCGACGATGTGAATGAAGAATAATAAACGTACCCGTATTTTCCTTCGTCCAAAAAGGAATTTTTAAGACCTCCCGATGACCAATAGTCTTTTCCCAAATAATTGCGCTCTACTACCGTGTAACTGAAATTTTGAGGAGAATCAAGATACCATTCCCAGTTTCTGGAATAGTCAAAACCGGCATTGAGGTTAACGTGCCCATCTTTTAACTCATAGAGCATATCGCACAGCACTTTGTAAAGTTCCAAAGATGTCATATTTTCATTTACAAGGGCTTTTTTCTCATCGTGAATCTTTTGCCAGTTAATGCCTTTGAGGTCAAAGAAAGAATATTTCTGGTCTACCACTTCCCACATAGATTCAAAAATCTCTTCTTTGGTGTATTTACTGGCGTCACTTTTCATAAAAGCCCTCTCGCAACTGCCTACAAGCAGTGCCACACATAACAGAATGATGTATATAGTTTGTTTTTTCATGGCATCAGAGATTAAAATAAAGGATATATGCTAAAGAGTGAAGAGAGTGTCTCACCGCATTTTCATACGTGTAATAGTTATACTGCCAACGGTAAGATATTTCCATAGCATTCTGTTTTTTGGTGCTATGGAAAAAGCCTATTCTGGTGGCAAAATTTCCATACGAGCCAAATGAAGCCATACGGACATTTGTTATTTTATCATTTTCAAATGGCAGCGAATATCCAGGACGTATAACCAGTGCTGCCACATCTACTGTCAAGCTACCCAAAATGCTCCATGTTTTTTTCCCTATTTTGAATGGGTAGGAAAACTGGGCTTTTGGCCCTATGCCCAAATGAGCAAAATAGTTTGCCTCGCTATTTGAAAAAGAAAGCATTTGGTTGGCATACATCTGAAAATTCATATCACCCCCCAAGAAAAGACGAAATTTTTTATAAACAGGCGTTACGCTGTGCATGTAGTAACCGCCTAACGAACCGTAATAGTTATCCGCTATACGTCCCACAGCATCTGGAAAATTATACGTGTTCATAAAACCGTACCCTCCGCGAATGTCCACTCCCCATACATGACGTAGTGAAGCGTGGTCAAAACCCAACGCCAACCCAAAGACCATACCATTGAGAGGAATATCGCCTATTGTTTTGTCATTTAACAATGTATAATCCATACACACTCCGAAATGGATATAGTTGTTTTTCTGAGCTGAAACAGAAACAGATGCTACCATAAGCAGCAATAGTAAATGAATTTTTCTCATCTTAACGTTATTTTACTGTAACATTTGTTATGGATTCCAGTTCTTTTATCTTATCCACCAACATCTTTAATTGTGTTTTGTTCTTTACCACCACCACCACTTCGCCACTAAACATACCTGCTTTGCTCTTCACGCTTATTGACTCTATGTTTATGCCCATATTTTCAGAAATGATACGTGTGAGGTGATTGATAAGACCTATGTTGTCCACACCTGTAACGTCCAATGTGATGCGGGACTCCTCCTTTGATGAGTCAATCCATTTGGCTGAAAGAACGCGGTAACCGTAGTTTGACATCATATCAGTAGCATTGAGGCAGTCTTTTTTATGAACTGTGATGCCTTTTCCTATACTAACAAAACCAAACACATCATCTCCCGGCTGAGGGTTACAGCAAGGTGCCATAGTATAGTTGAACTTATCTTCGTTGTCTCCAAAGACAAGACGGTCATAGTGCATATTTTCTTCCTCGGTGGTAGTCTTAGCGCCAGAAGATACTGGTCCGCGACGGAAAAGAGTGGAGAAAAAGCCACGGTTTGATATAAATTGTTTTAAGGCATTGTTGTCTATGAGTCCCTTTCCAAAACGAAAAAACAAATCTTGTGATGTCTCCGCTTTGAAATAAGACACCAAATCATTGATAGTCTTTTCGTTGAGTTCTTGTTTTAGGTGGCGAAGTTTGCGCACTAATATTTCTTTGCCATAAGCAGAAGTCTCACGCACGTCTTCATTAAGGGCCGATTTTATCTTGTTTCGCGCACGAGTGGTTTTTACAAATTCCAACCACTGAGTCTTTGGTTTTTGGTTTTTACCCGTTATAATCTCTACTTGGTCTCCGCTTTGAAGGATGTAATTAAGTGGGACAAGTGTACCATTTACCTTAGCTCCCAGACATTTGCATCCCACAGCACTATGTATAGCAAATGCAAAATCAAGCGCGGTAGCTCCTTTTGGCAGACTGCGAAGGTCTCCCTTTGGAGTAAAGACAAATATCTCACCAACGAGCAGGTTTAGCTTAAATTCATTGACCAAATCTGCTGCATTTATCTCCGCTTGTTCCAAAGTATCACGCACCTTGGCTATCCATTCATCCATGTAACTATCCGAAGATTCGCCCGCATGTTTGTATTTATAATGCGCCGCATAACCAGTCTCGGCCAATTCATTCATTCTGTCGGAACGTATCTGCACCTCCACCCATCGGTTTTCAGGACCCATAACGGTGGTATGCAGAGCTTCATATCCTGTGCTTTTAGGTGTAGATATCCAGTCGCGAAGACGTCCAGGGTTAGGATGAAATTTGTCTGTAACTATGGAATATATCTTCCATGCGCAAAATTTTTCCTCTTTTTCAGGACATTTATACACTATTCTTATGGCAAAACGGTCATATACCTCCTCAAAGGGCACGCCTTTGTTTACCATTTTTTTGTGAATAGAGTAAATGGATTTATTTCGTCCTGAAATGGTATAGTCAAATTTTTCCTTGTCAAGATAAGACTTAACCGCACCTATAAACTCTTTGATGTACTCCTTCTGCGCCTCGTCAGACTCCTGCAAAAGACGTACAATATTATCATAAGCCTCAGGCTCTGTGTATTTTAGTGAAAGGTCTTCCAGCTCAGTCTTTATATTGTAAAGCCCCAAACGGTGTGCCAACGGAGCATATATGTACAGCGTTTCCGATGCTATTTTCTGCTGTTTTTGGCGTATCATAGCATCCATAGTCTTCATATTATGCAGACGGTCAGCTATTTTTATCAAAATAACGCGGATATCATTGGAAATAGTAACCAACATCTTGCGGAAATTCTCTGCCTGAACGCTCACATTGGAATCTGAAATGCCAGAAATCTTGGTAAGTCCGTCTATTATAGCCGCTATGGTAGGTCCGTAATCGTGTTGTATATCCTCCAAAGTGGTATCTGTATCCTGCACCACGTCATGCAAAAGAGCAGAAGCT
>JAQUTH010000062.1 GCA_028709885.1 Flavobacteriales bacterium | reverse complement strand
AGCTCCGTGTGTTACCACGCTATCGGGTTCTGCGCCTATAATGCGACTAACGTTTTCTATTGGGTATTTGGAAGTAACTACTTGTGGATAATCATCTCTATGAGCGCCTACATACACGTATTTATGTCCGTAACGTTCTGCCAAAACGCCCCAGTTTTCCACCAAATAACGCTCTGAGGAGTCCAATGGTTCATCTGTACCGTATTTGTAAATACTCTGAGCTTCACACCATACGCACACGTCTGGATTTTTGGATTTTACAAAATCAACAAAGCGAGTGTAGTTATCCACTTGTCCATCCCACATACCGTTCTGTATGTTCCAATACAGCAAGCGTATGTTTTTCTCGCCGTTTTTTGGTTTGCAAAAAGCGTCATTGGTCAGTGTTACAGCTGATAACAGTAATAAAAGAAGTAGTTTATTCATTTTGAGGGTATTTAGTGTCAGTTCATCCTCTTAGATGCCAAAAGGTAAAGCACTGCCATGCGGATAGCTACACCGTTTTCCACCTGTTCCAAGATAATGGATTGGTCGCTATCGGCTACATCGCTACTTATTTCCACTCCGCGGTTGATAGGTCCTGGGTGAAGTATGGTGATGCGTTTATCCAGACTATCCAAAAGGTCTTTATCTACACCGTATAGTTTGACATATTCTTGTTTTGAAGGGAAATAGTTAATATCTTGGCGTTCATGCTGTACGCGGAGCATATTGGCTACATCGCACCAATTTAGTGCTTTGCGAAGGTCTGTTTCTACTTTTACACCCATAGATGCTATGTGTTTAGGTATAAGTGTGGCTGGTCCGCAGACCATAACTTCGGCTCCTTGCATTTGCAGAGCATAAATATTGGAAATTGCTACTCGTGAGTGTGTTATATCACCTACTATGACTACTTTGAGTCCTTCTACTCCTCCGTAATGGCGACGCAGTGAGTATGAGTCCAATAGTGCTTGTGTGGGGTGTTCATGCGCTCCGTCTCCTGCGTTTACTATCTGTGCTGGCACGTTTTTAGAGAGAAAAACACCAGCTCCTGGGTTAGGATGGCGCATAACAACCATGTCCACTTTCATGGCTAAGATGTTTTTAACTGTGTCTATCAGCGTTTCTCCTTTTGTTACAGATGATACTCCTGCCGAGAAATTGACTACGTCTGCGCTGAGCCGTTTTTCTGCCAATTCAAACGATGTGCGGGTGCGGGTGCTGTTCTCAAAAAAGAGGTTGGCTACCGTTATGCCGTTAAGTGATGGTACTTTCTTTATAGGGCGAGAGAGTACTTCGGTGAATGTTTCGGCTGTTTTGAATATTAGTTCCAAATCACTTTTATTCAAATATTTGATACCCAAAAGGTGGTCTACACTAAGACTGTCCATTTTATTTCTGTTTTATTTATTCTACATATAAAAAAAGGCTATACCTGTTCCAGATATACCCTTTCTTTGCCTTCGGTGAGGTCTACTATAACTTTTTCGCCTTCTACAACGTCCACTTGCACTCCTTTGTAATCTGGCTGAATGGGTAGTTCACGAGAATATCGGCGGTCTACCAAGACTAAGAGTTCTATTTGCGATGGGCGACCAAATGAATTGATAGCAGATAGTGCGGCTCTTTGTGTGCGTCCTGTATGCAATACGTCATCTACAAAGACTACTTTTTGGTTATCTACCGGAAAAAGTACGCTGGTGGTGTTGGCACGGGCGGGCTCTATTCTTCGGCGGAAATCGTCTCTAAAAAAAGTTACGTCAAGACTTCCTGTTTTAAGATTTTTTATACCGTAATCTTTTTGGAGGATGTCCGTTATTTTTTCCGCTAAGATAACACCGCGGCGTTGTATTCCTATAATGGCTGTATCTGAAAAGTCTTTGTGGTTCTCCACCAACTGACACACAAGGCGTTGCACGGTGGCTTCAAGCTGCTTTTTAGATATTATTTCCTTTTGCATATCATCATGTTTTTGATGCCATAAAATTATGATTTATTTCCTGATGGCACAAATATTTTATTTATATTCATTTTTTTAGTTTATAGCGCAAAACGATTGTATTGTCTTCTTCTTTTATGATTTGTAATTATATTAAAAATCCCCCGTGAAAAAACGAGGGATTATACAAAGAATTTTTTTAGTTCAGTTTCACCTGCACAGCCACTATTTTTTGCATAGCACCCACCACAAAGACTATCCGCGCACTCTCCTGCGTCATACCCTTGCCCTGTGAAGCCTTGACTACCACCTTGAACGTGGAAGGATATTTATCTCCATGACGTTTAAGAGCCGTAGCGCATGACAGAGGGAACATTTTTTCCAGGACCGAAAGACCCATACCCACACTCACCTGACCAGTAGAAAAACTAAGTGAATATTGCCCTCCATAAATATTTGCATCGGCCAAATACTGAGGAGCCCCAGTGCTATTCTGGTCAAAATAAAGCACCATATCAGGATACACCATTATCAATGTGTAAAGCACAGTAGTTCCCCACGGACCAGCATAATTACCCCAATAAGGATAAGCATCGTTATAAAAATAATTTCCCCCATACGGATAAAAACCATACAAAGCACCATAAGGGTCTAACGTGGCATACGGGTAAATACCGTCATAAGGTCCACCCTGCTGCACTGCCTCGGTTTCTACTTTTATGGCTCTGCCAAAAGCATCCTGAGCCTCAGACGGGACAGAAAAGTAAAGTGGCATACCGTTAATATTTATAGAAGAAAGCGACACCTCATCCAGCCGCTGTGCCATGCATCCGAGAGACGCCAGCATGACAATGATAGTAAAAACCTTTTTCATATCGGTGTAAAGTTTTGGTTTACACTAATATACATTTTTGCTTCTTGTTTTATAGTTATAGATGAAAATAAAAAGATTAAAGATATTTAAGGATAAAATGCTCCTTTACCATATCCCTATGCGGAAAGACAATACCCACATGAAAAAGGTCTATACTCAGTGTTATGTCTTTTCTCTCACACAACGCATTGAAGGCTTTTTCTCTGTTTTTCCCACAGTGAGGCGACATGATAAAAAGAACATCGCCCGCATTAAACACAGCCGAACAGTACGTACCCAAATCTTTTTCTTTGCCTATCACATCTATATTGGCGTGTTCCTGTTCCATAAAAGCGGTAAAACGAGCAAGCAGTTTCTTAGGTGTATCGTAAAACAGAAAATACCGCTTATTTATACACTGAGTCATCATACTGTACACAAAAGGCGAATGAACAAAGTATTGATTGCGGGCTTCGCTTATGTAGTAGAGATACGAATAAATGTATGACAGGCTCATATTTAAGTGTTTATATTTTTTTGATAAAAAGTCTAAAAAAACTCTTCAAAGTTAAAAATACTTATCCAAGTATTGGTTATCTTTGAGGCGTAAAATTTTCTTTCCACACAATTATGGATACTCTTATAAAAAAAGCTGTCATAATAGACCCTACAAGTCCTTTTAACGGACAAACAAAAGATATTCTCATCTCCGAAGGTATAATCAAAGAGATAAATGACGATATAACACCCGCTACCGAAGTAGACATAGTGGAAGAAAAAGGACTAAATGTAAGTCCTGGATGGTTTGACACGGCGTGCTGTTTTGGCGAGCCTCTCTACGAAGAAGCCGAAACTCTCCAAAGTGGAGCAATGGCAGCTATACGCGGAGGTTACACCGCCGTAGCGCTATCCAGTCCTAAGGACAGCCCTACCGACAGTCGTCAAAAAGTGGAATTTTTCATATCAAAAGGAAAAGACCTACCTATAAACATATATCCAGTAGGCACTGCCACACAAGGCGCAGAAGGGAAAGCCATGGCAGAGAGCTATGACATGACACAAGGTGGTGCAATAGCCTTTGCCGATGGACAGCAGATACAAAACAACCTGATAGAAGAACTCGTATTTGAATACAACGGAGCGCAAGATTATCTCACCATAACCACGCCTATGGACCGCGCCATACGCCACCAAGGAGTGATGCACGAAGGCGAAGTATCCACCACACTCGGACTTCACGGCATAGCCGATGTAGCCGAAGACGTAGCCGTTGCCCGAGACCTTTTCATGGCTCAGTACGCCAAAAGTCCTCTTCACATAGCGTGTGTTACCACACCTGAGGCTGTAAAGATGATAGGCGATGCTCAGAAAAAAGGTGTCAATGTGTCTTGCAGTGTAACACCTCATCACCTCTTGCTCACAGATGAAATGTTGAAAGAGTTTGACACCCGTTATAAGGTAATGCCTCCTCTTCGTACCAAAAAACACATAGACGCTCTGAAAAAAGCTATAAAAAACGGCGTAGTTACCTGCATAGCCTCAGACCACACACCGATAGATGTAGAAGACAAAAAATGTGAATATGACCGTGCTGCTTTCGGAACATTGGGATTGCAGACTGCATTTGGTGCGGCATGGGAAGTATTAAGTAGTGTCATTTCTCTGGAAAAAATGATATGTCTTATCAGTATCAACCCTCGTGAAAGATTCAAAGTAGCTATACCTACCATTGAAGTAGGAGGAAAAGCAGAAATGACCATGTTCCTGCCCGATGTCCAATGGACTTTTTCCAAAGACATGATAGAGTCCAAAGCCAAGAATTCCGCTTTTATAGGACAAAAACTAAAAGGTATGGTCTTCGCTGTGTACAACAAAGGAGAACTCCATATGTAATCACTCTTTTTTAGGTTTTATTCGTTTACTTTCTCCTGCGTTATCTGAGGGATGAGAACGTGTATAATCACGTAGATACCACACGTACCACCTTACTATCAAGTACGCAAAAAAACCCAACAGTAACACCAATGCTACTTTCATCATCCACCACACAAAGGTACCAATGATGTAGCACACCATTATAAGCGCTGTTATCCGCACATACCACCACGCGCGTTGTTTTGTAGTCATAGCCGTTATTTTACACATTAGTGGAAAAATGGAGCAAATACTTACGCATAAAATGAACTAAAAAATTTTTATATTAGCGCATCAAAATATCATACATATAAAATATGAACTTTTACATCAAAAAAATCATTTTATTT
The DNA here is from genome assembly GCA_028709885.1 of Flavobacteriales bacterium. Classification (GTDB taxonomy): domain Bacteria; phylum Bacteroidota; class Bacteroidia; order Flavobacteriales; family UBA1820; genus Merdimorpha. Next base: position 5,616 of record JAQUTH010000062.1, on the reverse strand, counting down.
ACCGTTATGCTCTCATTTGCAAATATTTGCGCATTGGGACAAGGAGTTACCTACCCTAACGTAATACCTGCGGTAAAACAATGGAACGCATCCACAGGAAGGTTAAACATCCGCTCGGTGTCTTTTTCATACGAACAGACTCCGCGCATGGATAGTCTTATGAACACCCTAAAACAAGAGCTTAACGCTTTGGGTGTAAAAGTAGAACCATCGGGAACGAAAATAACACTCTCTCCCGTTTTGGCAGATAGCCTAAAAAGCAAGACCGACGCATACCAATTAGTCATCGGTGGAGAAATAATACTCAGAAGCCACACTTACCAAGGATATCTATATGCCACACGCACACTTTTGCAACTCATACAGCAGAATAAAACGCTCATGAGCCTACCAAAAGGCACTATAACTGACTTCACCACTCTTAAACACAGAATGGTAATGTTGGACGTGGCGCGTACATTTTTCCCTGTGGAAATATTGGAACAGTACATCCGCAGTATGGCATGGGTAAAGATGAATGAACTACACCTGCACCTAAACGACTGCTCATGGAACGCCTACGGAGCATACTATCGCCTACCATCTGAAAAATACCCACAGCTAACATCGCAGCAACACTACTCATGGGATGATATAGCTCACATAGTAGCTTTTGCTCGCACTTATGGCATAACTGTAACACCAGAGATAGATACCCCTGGACACTCACGCGCACTGGTAGAAGCTCGTCCAGAACTAAAAAGCCCTTTTCACCCTAAGACAGACCAAAGCGACACTTTTCTTGACATAACAAAACCAGAAACAATAGCCTTCGTCGGTGATTTGATAGCAGAAATAGCACCTCATTTTCCTGCTCCCGATTTTCACATTGGCACAGATGAGTATATGCTAAAAAGCATAAAAGACACTGCCACCCGCAACCGTTTAGGTGAGGAATTTCGTCTTTACATCAATAAACTAAACAAAGTAGTGCGCGCCCAAGGCAAAAACACCCGTATATGGACAGGTTTTGAAAATATGCCGGGCACTACAATGCCAGACACTGATATAACCATAGATATGTGGGACAGTCAGGACGCTCGCGGTTTTGTAAACAAAGGATATACCGTTATCAATTCCTCGGATATTTTTAACTACATAGTACCTGGCAACATCATTAAACGCTACAACACAGACCACAAATACGTGTACGAACATTGGAACAGCCGTGTCTTTTCACGCTCGGCAGAGAAAAACCTACCTACATCAGCCGCTGAACCTTCTGGCGCAAAACTAAACATCTGGAACGATTACGGTCCTACGGGTAGCACCATGAGCGAAATAGCACGTCAAGTAGTACCTTCTATCATGGTATTTGCAGACCGTATGTGGGGCTCTAAAAAAATATACACCACATACGAAAAATGGCTTCCTTTGGAACAAAAACTGCGCACCGCCCCCCTTACTGACTTTACAAAAGAAGACAACCGTAAAAAAGGCATCGTTTACCAAAGTAATGTCCCAGTAAACATGGGAGTTATGACTCAGTCCATAGCATTAGGAGCAAAGACAGAATTAGAAGATTTAGAATACCCATGGACACTGGAAGCTACCGTTCTACGCACCGCACGTAGCGATAAAGACCACCCCGAGGTGATACTTTCTTCGCCAAACGCTACTCTGTACGCATACCTTAACCACATAGTGCGTTTTAAAAACGGGCTATTTGACCAGCACCCAGGTATAACACTCATCCGCGCGCAACGTGAAAAAGGTCTAACCGCATACACTTCCCAATTACCTCAGGTACTCACCTTCAACGGTTCTTTTCCGATAGGCACACAGGTAAAAGTGAAAATAATAGCTTGCCACAACTACACTGCGCTGTACATAGACGGTCAGAAAGTAGGAGAATTTGACAAACAAAGCATCCTGCCTCTTCTTCGTTTGGGCGATGACGCAGGCAATAACTTCCGCGGAATAATACAGTCCATGACTATTTACAATTACGAAAAATAACATTTATTCAAAAAAATATTCATACAACCCTGCACCTTTTTGGTATGGGGTTGGTTTTTATGGTAGATAATGACTAAATTTGTGGCACTTAAATAGAAAAAACAGAAAATGGCAAGAATACTCACAGGCATACAAGCCACAGGTCGCCCTCACTTAGGAAACATCTTGGGTGCTATACTTCCAGCTGTAAAAGCAGCCAAAGAAAGCAAGGACGAATCATTCCTTTTCATAGCAGACCTACATAGTCTTACACTGATAAAAAACGGAGAAGAGCTACGCCAAAACACTTACGCAGTAGCTAAAACATGGCTTGCCATGGGGCTGGATACAGAAAAAACCGTTTTTTACCGTCAGAGCGATGTGCCTGCCACTTGTGAGCTGGCATGGTATCTGGACTGTTTTTTTCCATACCAACGCTTGCAGTTAGCACACGCTTTCAAAGATAAAGCAGACAGATTATCGGACGTAAACACAGGTCTTTTTAACTACCCTATCCTTATGGCGGCAGACATTCTGCTATATGATGCCAATTTGGTGCCAGTGGGAAAAGACCAAGCACAACATTTGGAATTTACCCGCGACGTGGCAGAACGTTTCAATAACAAAATGGGAGATACTTTCGTCCTGCCTGAGGGACTCACACAAGCTGACGCAATGATTATTCCTGGCACTGACGGTGCTAAGATGAGCAAAAGCCGCAACAACTACATAGATATTTTTGCTTCGGAAAAAGAACTGAAAAAAGTCATCGGCAGCATAGTTACAGACTCCACTCCACTGGAAGAGCCTAAAAACCCAGACACCTGCAACGTCTTCAAACTTTTTTCTTTGGTAGCTACCCCAGAACAAATATCTGACCTTCGCGCTAAATACTTAGGCGGCAACTTTGGTTACGGACATGCCAAAAAAGCTCTTTTAGAGGTTATTTTGGAACGCTTCAAAAAAGAACGAGAACTGTACGCATACTACACAGACCACACCGATGAAGTAGAACAAATGCTTCTCGGTGGTGCCCAAAAAGCACAAGCAGTAGCCGAAATACGCTTGGCAGATGTGAGAAAAAAATTAGGTCTGCGTTAATATCTGTTTTACTGGCAAAAAAACATTTTTTGACTGTAAAAAAATCGTACATTTGTACACGTTCATTCATACAAATAATGAAATACGAACCCAAAAAAGAAGGTAAATATACTTACATAGATGTAGGCTCGGGTACGCTCGTTGTCATTTTGCATGGGCTCATGGGTGGGCTTAGCAATTTTGACCACGTTATAGAACCTTTGGTAAAACACGGTTACAGAGTACTCATCCCTTCTTTACCTTTATACACCATATCCATTCTGCGCGCTTCGGTGCGTGGTTTGTCTTCTTACATTCACCGATTCATAAAACATATGGATTTAGGTGAATTTTATTTTTTAGGCAATTCATTAGGCGGACATATATCTCTGGTTTACACCAGAAAACACCCGAAATACGTCAAAGGTCTTATCTTGACTGGTTCTTCTGGACTGTATGAAAACACTGGTTCTTCGTACCCTAAACGCGGTAGTAGAGATTACATAGAAGAAAAGACGAGAGAGGTTTTTTATGACCCTAACATTGCTACCGAAGAACTCATAGACGAGGTTTTTGAGATAGTGAGCAACCGTTCAAAGGTTATTCACACTCTTTCCATTTCAAAGAGCGCACTGCGCCACAACATGGAAAAAGAACTCCCTAAGATAGCCCAACCCACACTTTTAATCTGGGGCAAAAACGACATAGTTACTCCTGCCGAGGTCGGAGCGCATTTTCATTCGTTATTGCCACATAGTACCCTGCATTACATAGACAAATGCGGACATGCACCTATGATGGAGCATCCTATCATTTTCAATAAATTACTTTTGGAATGGTTGCAGGAGCAAGAGAAAGTCTGTCCTGACACGCCTACTCCAATACAAACAGCCACAGTATAACCACACAAGCATATGAAGATAACCAAAGCTGAATTTGTAACCAGTAATACGGACTATAAAAAATGTCCTGCTCCCGTGCGTCCTGAATACGCATTTATAGGGAGAAGCAATGTAGGCAAATCTTCTCTTATTAATTCATTGTGTGAACGTAAGTCCTTGGCAAAAACATCTGCCACACCTGGTAAGACTCAGCTAATAAACCATTTTAACATCAACGATGCGTGGTATTTGGTAGACCTTCCAGGGTACGGATATGCCCGCACATCAAAGACTAACAGAGCTGCTTTTGCCAAAATAATCACTTCGTACATAGAAGGCAGAGAAAACCTTACCAATCTTTTTGTCTTGGTAGATTCCCGCCATGAACCTCAGAAGATAGACGTGGAATTTATGGCTTATCTGGCTGAAAACAGTATTCCTTTTTCCATCATAATGACCAAAATGGACAAACTTTCCAAGGAAAAAGCCAAAAAAAACATAGAAATATATCAGAATATCCTCTCACAAGACTGGGAAGAACTACCTCCTATGTTCTTTTCTTCATCTGAAACAGGTCAGGGCAGAGAGGAAATACTTCAATACATAGAAGACATCAACAATAGCATAAAACCATGAGAGAACATCTATTAGAACGATTTTTCAAGTATGTAACCGTGGACACTCAGTCTGCCGACGGCAAAGAAAACGTACCTTCCACTGAAAAACAATTTGATTTGGCTCATCTTATAAAAAAAGAAATGGAAGACATGGGACTAAAAGACGTAACTCTGGACAGCCATTGCTATCTAATGGGGACTCTACCTGCCAACACTGCTGAAAAAATGCCGTCCATAGGCTTTATATCTCACATGGACACCGCACCAGATTGCAGTGGAGAGAATGTTAAACCTCACGTTTGGGCTAACTATGACGGAAAAGATATTGTACTACCAAACGGCACTGTGATAAAAACGTCTGAGTTTCCAGAACTCAAAGCATACAAAGGACAGACCATCATAACAGCTGACGGCAACACTCTTTTAGGCGCTGATGACAAGGCTGGCGTGGCTGAAATAATGACCGCAGTGGAATATCTTTTGTCTCACCCTGAAATAAAACATGGCGACATACGCATAGGTTTTACCCCAGATGAGGAAATAGGACGTGGTCCTGACTTTTTTGATGTAAAAAAATTCGGAGCCCAGTGGGCTTACACCATGGACGGTAGTAGCATAGGAGAGTTGGAATACGAAAACTTCAACGCTGCTGGCGCAAAAATAACTTTTTACGGTCTTTCCGTTCACCCAGGTTACGCCAAAGACAAAATGGTAAACTCTATGCTTCGCGCTATGGAATTTGCTATGTCTCTACCTGCTGCTGAGCGTCCTGAACATACCGATGAGTACGAAGGTTTTTACCACCTACACACCATGGATGCTTCTCTTGAAAAAACGACTCTCACTTATATAATAAGAGACCACAACTCAGAACGTTTTGAACACCGCAAAAAAGTGATGTCATCTCTCATTTCTTTCTTTAAGGAAAAATACGGAGAAGATGCCTTAGATGGTGAGATAAAAGACCAATACAAAAATATGCGTCTGCAAATAGAGCCTGTGATGTACGTTGTGGAATTGGCAGAAAAAGCCATGCGTGCTGCCGATGTAGTTCCTCAGGT
>JAQUTH010000061.1 GCA_028709885.1 Flavobacteriales bacterium | reverse complement strand
CACGTCCGCGTTTCATTTTTTCATATACAGGAAGGATGCCTTCTTGCTCGTTGCCTTCAATGAGGTCTTTTATTCCCGGGACAAAAGTGTCTGTTTTTCCGTCTGCCAAAAAAGATATCATGGATGGAACAGCTATTCCTGTGGTTTTTATACTGTCGTAGCCTACTTTTTTGTCCTCAGATACATAGCCGATAATAGTCAGTGGTGCGTTTCTTTCTCCTGATACAAGAGCCTCGGCAGCGGCTAATTTCATGGGCTGTATTTGGAAAATGCGTTTACCAGCACCGTCTCCTGTGGCAAGGTTTACTAACACGGCGCATAGCCCGAAGATAGATGCCACTTTGATGCTTTTCTGTGCAAATTCTTTTTCGCGGCGGTGTAGTAAAAACCAAGAGCTTACTCCCACAACAAATACCCCTGCGGTAACGTATCCAGATGTTACGGTGTGTAAAAATTTGTTTATTGCTGTTGGCGATAACAGCACTGCCCAAAAGTCTGTCATCTCGTTGCGGGCGCTTTCAGGGTTGAACTGCATACCGACGGGGTCTTGCATCCATGCGTTGGCTACCAGTATCCACAGAGCAGAGAGGTTTGCTCCCAAGGCTACCAGATATGTGGATGTCAGGTGAAAACCTTTTCCTACCCTGTTCCAACCGAAGAACATGACAGCTATAAATGTTGTTTCCATGAAAAATGCCATGATGCCTTCTATTGCCAGTGGGGCTCCAAAAATATCCCCCACAAACCATGAGTAGTTAGACCAGTTAGTACCAAATTCAAATTCCAGTATCAGTCCTGTGGCTACTCCTACGGCAAAGTTGATGCCGAATAGTTTAGCCCAAAATTTGGTTATCCTGAGCCATTTTTCACTGCCAGTGCGGTAGTATTTGGTCTCCATAATGGCTATTATCCATGTCAGTCCCAGTGTCAAGGGGACAAATATCCAGTGATAAAGGGCTGTAAGAGCAAATTGCGCTCTTGACCAGTCAATTAGTGATAAATCTGTTGTGTCCATATTATGTATAAGTTATGGTTTTTCTCCACTTAGTATGCTCTGCATATATTGACTTTTTTGGGTGTCATCAGCGCATTTTTGTCCTAAAAAATCTGGGAAAAAGAACACTTTGAGTATGGCGAACATGATAAATAGTTTTAACAGTATCACCACCCACAGTGTTTTGCCTACGGTCATTTGAGAAAAACCGTCAGTGTAAAATTTTATTATGCGTTTTATGTATGACATCTGTGTCATGTGTAGTTTCAACGACTGAAAATTATGTATTATTTATGAAGAAAAAAAATATTTTTGCAATTATTTTTGTGAAAAACGTTTTTCTATAAAATAATCGTGTGCATACATGTTTCTCTCATTATATAAATGTGTATCTTTGATTAGAAAAAACAAAGTACGATATGCAAAATAAAACAAAGGGACTAACAGAAGAACAAGTCCTTAAAAGCAGGGAAATACACGGAGATAATATGCTCACTCCTGTAAAAAAACGCTCGGCTTGGTACCTATTGGCAGAAAAATTTACAGACCCTATCATACAGATATTGATAGTAGCGGCAGGACTATCTCTGGTTATAGCCATAGCAGACGGACATTATGTAGAGACCATAGGCATAGTATCCGCCATTATACTCTCCACCCTTATAGGATTTTTCTTTGAGTGGGACGCAGGCAAAAAATTTGACATTCTCAGCCGAGTAAACGACACAATACCCGTAAAGGTGTACCGCAATGGTCAAGTATGCGAAGTACCAAAGAACGAAATAGTGGTAGATGACGTGGTGGTGTTATCTCAGGGCGATGAAGTGCCTGCTGACGGAGAACTAATGCTCGCAGTAGCACTCGGGGTAAATGAATCTGTCCTTACCGGTGAACCTATGGTCAGCAAGACCACTGAAAAAGAAGAATTTGACTCGGCAGCCACTTATCCTTCAAACATGGTGATGAGAGGCACTACTATTACAGATGGATATGGAGAAATGAGAGTAACAGCCGTTGGAGATGCTACCGAATACGGACGTGTGGCACGTGAAAGCTCTGTGAAAAATGAAGAGCAAACCCCTTTGGCACGGCAGTTGGACGGTTTGGCACAGTTCATAAGTGTGGTAGGTTTTGCAAGTGCGATGCTGATATTTCTCATTCTCTTTGCTAAGGATATGATATGGGGACTGGAAAATTTTTCGGTAGAACAGACGGTATCTCTCACCGTGATGATGCTTTCTATCATTATCATAGGACTCAAAGTATGGGTAAAAATAATATACCGCCTCATTTCTCTTAGAAAAAAAGAAGAGATAGAGCCTCTGTGGGTAAAGAAAATACCTCAGTGGACATTAGTAGTAGTTGTTGTTTTGCTGTGGGGAGTGATGATGACTGTGGAATACGCTTTTGACATAAATCCTTTGGCAGATGAAAACTACGTCCCTCTTTCGGTATTGTCCAGAATACTGGGATATGTAATGGTGGCGGTAACGCTCATTGTGGTGGTGGTGCCAGAAGGCTTGCCGATGAGTGTTACGCTGTCATTGGCTCTTAGTATGCGCAGAATGCTCTCTGCTAATAATCTGGTGCGTAAGATGCACGCCTGCGAGACTATGGGCGCTATTACGGTCATCTGTACAGATAAAACTGGTACTCTCACTCAGAATAAAATGCAGGTGCAGGATGTCTTTTTTCCTTCCTCAGAAAAAAATATCCACCAGTGTATAGCGGTAAACAGTACAGCTTTTTTGGATATAAAAGATGAAAAAAACATTCACGTTATAGGCAACCCTACCGAAGGAGCTCTTCTTCTATGGAGTAGAGAGCATGGAGAAGATTACATCAAAACACGAGAAAAATACCATATAACAGACCAAATGCCTTTTTCCACAGCTACCAAATATATGGCAAGTGTGGCGCAGGCTGATGAAAAAGAAATCATCTTTGTAAAAGGAGCGCCAGAAGTAGTCTTAGCTATGTGCGGTGCAGAAAAAGACGAGCAAATACTAAAAACGCTCGCCCAATACCAAAACAAAGCCATGAGAACACTCGCCTTGGCTTATGCAGATGTAGAGAAAAAAGAAGGCACTTTGGCAGAAAAAATATCGGCTAAAAAGCTGACTTTAATATGCGTTGTGGCAATATCAGACCCAGTACGTCAGGAAGTGCCACGTGCTATTTCGGACTGCAAAAGCGCAGGCATACGCGTGTGCGTGGTAACTGGTGATACATCTGCCACAGCACGTGAGATAGCCCGTCAGATAGGTCTTTGGGACGAAAAATCATCGGAGGAAAATATGATAACGGGAGCGGATTTTGCTGCTCTTGATGACCAAAAAGCAACAGAAGTAGCAGGAAAATTAAAAATAATGTCCAGAGCGCGTCCACTGGATAAACAGCGTCTGGTGCAGCTTTTGCAGAAAAAAGGAGAGGTGGTAGCAGTAACAGGCGACGGCACAAATGATGCTCCTGCACTTAACTTTGCACATGTAGGGCTGTCTATGGGTAGTGGTACAGAAGTAGCCAAACAAGCCAGCGACATCACCATAATAGATGATTCGTTTGCGTCCATAGCATCGGCTGTTATGTGGGGACGTTCCCTCTACAAGAATATACAGCGTTTTATGGTGTTCCAGCTCACAATAAACGTTATAGCGCTACTCATAGTGTTTTTGGGTAGTGTTTTCGGTACTCAAATGCCACTGACTGTAACGCAGATGTTGTGGGTAAATATAATAATGGATACAGCAGCGGCGGCAGCATTTGCCAGTTTGCCACCAGAAAAAGACGTTATGCGTGAATCTCCACGAGATGCGTCTGCTTTTATCATATCTAAGATGATGAAAAACACTATCCTGCTCACAGCACTGCTAAGCACGGTGGTTCTTTTGGGACTGTTGGTGTATTTTTATTTCAATGGAGATGGTTTTACAGCCGTTGAGAAATCTATATTTTTCACCGTGTTTATAATGATGCAGGTGTGGAATATGCTCAATGTTCATGCTTTTGCCACAGGAAAAAGTGCGTTTTACCATTTGTGTAAAAGTCGTACATTTGTGTTAGTGGTACTGCTGATATTACTGGGGCAAGTACTTATAGTTAATTACGGAGGAGCTGTGTTCTCTACCGTTCCTCTGAGTGCTATGCAGTGGCTGGCGATAGTTTTAGGCACATCGGTAGTGCTGTGGGTAGGGGAGACATTCCGCTTTTTTAGAAGAAAAAAAGAAGAAAAAATATAATGAAACTTGTATTTTTAGGCACAGGCACCTCGCAAGGAGTGCCTATAATAGGAAGTAATAGAGCAGTGGCACATTCCACAGACCCTCATGACAAACGTCTGCGCACATCTGCTGCCATAGTAACGGATGACAATAAAGTTATAGTTATAGACTGTGGACCGGATTTTCGCTATCAAATGCTTAGAAGTGGTCTTTCAGATATTAGCGGTATCATATTTACTCACGCTCATGCAGACCATACAGCAGGACTTGATGATGTGCGTCCTATATGTTATTTTTATCATCATGATATAGACCTTTATGCCAAAGAAGATGTTATGAATGCCCTCAAACAGCGTTTTGCCTATGTTTTTGAAAAAGGAGAAACGCGTTACCCGGGAGCACCATCGGTGGTGGAACATGTCATTACCGATGCTCCTTTTACAGTGGAAGGAGTAAAAATAATACCAGTAGAGGCAGACCACGGCTGGATAGACGTTACAGGGTATCGGATAGGTTCTTTGGCATATATGACAGACGTAAAACACCTATATGAGTCTTCATACGAAAAACTTAAAGGAGTGGACACATTGGTCATAAACTGCTTACGTTTTACAGACCCTCATCCTACCCATATGATACTGAGTGAGGTAATGCAAGTAATAAATAGAATAAATCCTCGCCGTACTTTCTTCACTCACATAAGTGAAGCTATGGGCTTTTCGGCAGTAGCTGAAAAAGAATTGCCAAAAGGAGTACATTTGGCTTATGACACACTTGAAATAGAATTTTAACACATAAAATAACGAATTGAAAGACAGAATAACCACCCCCGACGCTAAGATACTTGAAATGCTCAATGCCATGTGTCCAGCTACCCTTATGGAAACGCTAAATATACGCTATACAGCCGTTGGAGAACGCAGTCTATCCTGCCAAATGATAGTAGGAGACAACATGATGCGCCCCGGAGGTATCCTGCATGGAGGAGCTACCATGGCACTTATAGAAACGGTAGGTTCATCGGCATCATGTCTGTTTATGGACCCTGAAAAAGAGATAGTACTCGGCATAGATGTGTCTTCCAACCACATATCCACAGGACACAAAGGAGATGTCCTAACCGCCACAGCCACCGCTATACACATAGGACGCACCACACAGTTATGGGACGTAGAAGTGGTAAACCAAAATGGCCGTCTTATCTCAAAAGGCAAAGTAACCAACATAGTTATGCCTTCCCAAGTGATAAAACCCAACAAATAAACCTTTTCTACACTATGAAAATAGATTTTGTAACTCTTATAGATACACTTGAAAAAGGAAAATACCCTTTTGCGGTGTATCGTTTTCCCGAGGAAAAAACGGTGAACATCATAATAGATGATTCCCCACAGCTCAATGTTCTAAAAGACCCCGATACAGAAAAAGGGTTTGTCTTTGCGCCATTTGACAACAAAGTCCCTGCTGTTTTTATACGTCCAGCGGTACTGACAGCTATGCCTACATCAGATTTGCCAATGGTAGATTTGTCATCGCAAACAGAGCCATTGGCAGACCAAATAATCCAACGTGAAAATTACATCTCGTTGGTCAAAAAAGCCATGGTAGAAATAAACGAAGGCGATATAAAGAAAATAGTAACATCTCGCCGTCAAGACGTGGAATATACGGACATAAACACCGCAGGAGTATTTTCAGCCATGGTATCTAAATATACAGACGCTATGGTTTATTATTTCTCGCACCCACAGATAGGGCGGTGGATAGGTGCATCGCCAGAGTTACTGCTTTTCAAACGCGCAGAAAAACTGCACACCATGGCACTGGCAGGAACAATGCCGTATGTAGGCGAAACCAATTACCGTTGGGGTAAAAAAGAAGTGGAAGAACAAGCGCTGGTAACTCTGTTTATCAATGATACTTTGGAGGCAAATGGAGTGAAGGACATCCGCATTTCAAAACCTGAAAATCATCGTGCAGGCTCTGTGGTGCATCTTTGTACAGAGATTACAGGTAACTCATCGGCCGATACAAATACGCAAAAATTATTGTCCCAGTTATCGCCCACACCAGCTCTTAGTGGTTATCCGAAGGAGAGCGCTATGGAATTTTTGAAGAAAAATGAAAAACACCATCGCGAATTTTACGGAGGATATATCGGCGAGATAAATATGTCTGGCGAACATTCAGCAGAATTGTACGTCAATATCCGCTGTATGCAGATAAAAGATGATGTTATAAGTCTGTATGCAGGGGGAGGTATAACAGCGCAGAGTGTCCCAGATGATGAATGGGAGGAAACGGTACAAAAGATGCAGACAATGGAAAGTGTCCTTGCTCCTTTTATAGTCCGATGAGGTTTATATAATAAGATGTTTTTTTGAAAAAATCTGTAATAATGGTATCTAAAATATTTTAGAAAAAAAAGACATCGTTTTCAAAAAAAACATACATTTGTCTTTTAACATAACATAAACTCATACAACATAAATTATATTAATAAAAATGACAACACAAACAGCAAAATTATACTCTTTACCACTGGTATCACTGCGCACAATATTCGCAGTAATGGTATTTGTAGCAGCAAACGTAGCATTTCCTCAGGCAGTGCATCTTATTCCACAAGGAGGACTTATATTCTTGCCAATATACTTTTTTACCATTGTAGCAGCATACAAATACGGACTGGCGGTAGGACTACTCACTGCAGTTCTTTCCCCACTGACAAATCATCTGTTTTTTGAAATGCCATCAGCGCAGGTATTACCTATCCTTATCATAAAAGGAGTGTTGGCAGCCACAGCAGCAGCATTGGTAGCACGCAAGACCAAGAGTGTTGCTTTTATAAACCTTATAGCGGTTGTTTTGGCTTATCAAGTTTTGGGTTCGGCAGTAGAATGGGGAATGACATCATCATTTGCAGCAGCGGCTCAGGACTTTAAGATAGGACTACCAGGTATGGCTCTGCAAATAGTAGGCGGATACGCCTTGATTAAATTTCTTTGCAAAGAATAACCATGGAAGGTAAGAGTTTTCAGCAAGTGATGGATAAATTCCGTCAGTTGATTATTTACGAAGAGTTTGACATGATAGTAGCCATTGCCAACGGTGGAATAGTACCAGCAGGCATATTATGTAGAAAATTAGACCTTCCTGTGTATATGCTTCGCCTTCATCTGCGCGATGAAAATAACAATAAGATATTTGACAAGCCTCAGTTACTCAAAGAAATAGACTTTCCTGTCAAAGGAAAAAGAATACTTTTGGTAGATGACAGAATAAAAACTGGAACCTCTATTGAGTTTGCCAAAGAACTACTAAGCGAAGCAGCACTTGTTAAAACATTTGCAGTGAATGGCACGGCAGATTACGCATTGTATGACGAAATGTGTTTTCCTTTTCCATGGAAACTATAATTAAACTACTGTAAAAATGAAAAGAAGAGAATTTTTAAAGGCAACATCACTGGGAGCATTAGCATCTATATTCAGCCTCTCGGGACTCAAAAAAGCAATGGCATCCACCTCTACTCCAACAGCTGTAACCAGTAAGAAAAACAGCCTTGTGGCAGTTATGGGCGGGACACCACCAGAAATGTTTGAAAAAGCGATAGCATCTCTGGGAGGTATGGAAAAATACATAAAAAAAGGACAAAAAGTAGTCATCAAACCAAACATAGCGTGGGATAAAACACCAGACTTGGCAGCCAATACCAATCCCGAACTGGTAGGGGCCGTAGTAAAAAAATGTTTGGCAGCAGGAGCAAAAGAAGTGGTAGTCTTTGACCACACGTGCGATAACTGGAAGTCTTCATACGCTCACAGTGGCATAGAAAAAGCAGCCACAGCAGCAGGAGCGCGTGTTGTGCCAGCAGACTTAGAATCTTACTACCAAGAAGTAACACTGCCAAAGGCAAAGAATCTAAAAAACCCAAAAATCCACAAAGCCCTGATAGACTGCGATGTGTGGATAAATATGCCTATTCTTAAAAATCATGGAGGAGCCAAAATGTCCATTTCCATGAAAAACTTTATGGGAATAGTGTGGGACCGTGAGTATTTTCATTCCAATGACCTCCAACAGTGCATTGCCGACATCACCACATGGGAAAAACGCCCTGTGCTGAACATTATAGACGCATACCGTATAATGTTCCAGAACGGGCCTCGTGGCAAAAGCGAAGGAGATACCGCCGTTATCAAGTCTCTTATCATATCTTCCGATATGGTGGCAGCCGATACCGCCGCTATCAGTCTTTTCAATAAAGTTAAGACCATGTCAATAGATATGGTAGGTCATATCAAAAAAGCTGAAAGTCTTGGCGTGGGAACTACCGACCTGAAAAAGCTGAATATTACTCAGCTAAAAATGTAGCACGTAAGATTATTCTTGTAAAAATATTTAATAAGAGCGAATAAATGCAATAAAAAAAGAAAAAATTAACTTAAAAATTTCTTTTGCATATAAAATATAGATATATTTGTAGCACATTTAATGCTCAAAACATTGTTTTGTTGATATTTAGGATACGACAAAACTAAAAAGTAATATATATTATTAACCGTAAATTCATTTTATCTAACATGAAAGATTTACTAGAACAAATCAAATCTGAAATTGATGCTTTTGTAAAAGACGCAGAAGCTCATGTAAACAAAGGAAACAAAGCTGCCGGTACTCGCGCTCGTAAGGCATCTTTGGAACTAACAAAACAGTTCAAAGAGTTCCGTAAAAAATCTATCGATGCAGCTAAATAATATCGTAGATTATTATGATTTCAAAAGGGGGTAATGTATTTGCCCCCTTTGTTTTTTAGTTTTTTTCATAAAAATTTGCACAAGAGATTTAATATAACGATTTTTGTACTTGATTTAAACAAATGATAAACCATAAATGGTAAACAAACAACTATCCAGTGAAGCCGAGGAAAAAATACTTCGCGCAGCACAAACCGTTTTCGTAAAAAAAGGCTATAAAGGTGCTACCACACGTGATATAGCAGCAGAGGCAGGCATCACATCGCCACTGTTGAACTATTATTTCCGCAGTAAAGAAAACATATTCCAGATAGTGTATGAACGCGCATTCAGCCGTTTGTATAGCAATGTCTACCCCGTGATAATAGGCGACGAACCTCTCTTTGACAAAATACCAGCTTTGGTAGATGGACTATTGGCAGAACTTTTGGAAAATCCAGATGTTCCCATTTTCATATTCAACGAGATAACACAAAGCCCAGATAAACTGATAGAAAAATTCCGCTCCAAAATAAACATAATGGAGGCTTACAAAAAATTTTCCAAAAGCGTGTACGACGAAGTAGAAAAAGGCACTATACGCTCTGTACGCCCTATAACGCTACTTATAAACATACAATCGCTGTGCATTTATCCTTTTTTGGCACGTCCTCTTATATGTGAAATATCGGCTATTTCATACCGCGAATACATGAAAATCCTTTCCAACCGTCGCGATGAGATAGTGGGCATCATAGAAAAAGATTTGAAACTGTAATTATTCCAGCGTTTTACGACACATAGTTTTCACATTCTCAATGTCTTGTTTGCTTTCGGACATTAGAGTGAGGGTATCTCCTTCGGCTATTTTGGTAGAGCCATTGGGTGCAAAATATTTTCCTTGGCGGTATATCAAAATAACCATAACACTGTGAGGAATATTAAGTTCCACTATTTTTCCCCCGTCATAAACAGAATCTTTCTCTACTTTCACATCCACCAGTTCACTTCTGAAACTATCGGACAGTTCGTAGTCCAATGGGTGAGCTCCTGCATCGCTCTGTGGCAGTGATAGTCCAAGTTTATTAGCCATGTAGGTGAGCGAAGTGCCTTGTATAAGTACCGATGTTACAGATATAAAGAACACTATGTTGAAAATGGTGTCTGCATGAGGCACACCAGCTACCAATGCGTATGCAGCAAAAACTATTGGCACAGCACCACGCAATCCTCCCCACGATATGAAAATTTTGTCGTTCACTGTGAATTTTGAAAATGCCATTAAAATGAAAATAACAGCCGGACGAGCCACTATTATCATAAAAAATGATATCAAAAGACCTATGCCTATAACTGGTATTATCTGAGACGGAGTAACCAAAAGTCCCAACATAAGGATCATAACCACCTGCATAAGCCATGCTATACCGTCATTAAAACGCATAAGGCTCTTTTTGTGAACAAAACGGTGGTTGCCCATGATGACAGCCGATATGTACACCGCCAAAAATCCATTTCCTCCTATGATGTCAGTGGTAGAAAAAGTGAGTATCGTCATAGCTATGGCAAGCACAGGGTACAGACCGTCGGTGTCCAGTTTTATGCGGTTGATGAGCCATATTATTCCATTTCCAAATGCCCAGCCTGCTAATGTACCCAGAGTCAAAGAACGCAATATAGTGTAACATATATGCCATACCA
>JAQUTH010000060.1 GCA_028709885.1 Flavobacteriales bacterium | reverse complement strand
GGGTAGGTTTGCTGTTTGTAAATTTGGCGCGTTGTGCTGGTGTGCCTGCACGTTGGCAGAGCGGACTGATGTTTCATCCTCATTCTGTCAATATGCACGATTGGGCCGAGGCTTATTTTGAAGGTATTGGTTGGGTGCCGGTAGATGCTTCTTTCGGTAGAAACAACGCCATAAAGACAGTGCCTATGGGTCGTGGTTTCTTCTTAGGTGGTATGGATTCGTACCGTATGGTGGCTAATAGCGATTTTGGTCGTGATTTTTATCCTGCCAAAAAATACCCACGCAGTGAGACTGTGGATTTTCAAGCTGGTGAGGTGGAATCTTCTACAAGAAATCTGCTTTTTTATCGTGATTGGTCTTGGAATATTAGTGTAGATTATTTGGATTAATCGTAACTTTGCGCTACTGAAAAAAACTGTAATTAATATAAAAATAGAACAAAATGGCTGAATTTAAGTATCAAGCCCCGAAACCATTGGGACAGGACACCACAGAATACCGCCTGCTGACCAAAGACTACGTCAAAGTGGTGGAATGCGACGGGCGCAAAATCCTAAAAGTAGCTCCCGAAGGACTTACTTTTTTGGCAAAAGAAGCTATGGCAGACGTATCATTTTTCCTACGCCCAGCACACCTTAAAAAAGTAGCATCTATCTTGGATGACCCACAAGCATCGGACAATGATAAATTTGTAGCATACACACTGCTGAAAAACTCATGCACAGCAGCCAAAGGAGAGCTACCTACATGTCAAGACACAGGAACCGCCATAGTAATGGCAAAAAAAGGAGAGGACGTATATACAGGCGTTTGCGACGAAGAATATCTATCCAAAGGTATCTTTGAAACATATGCCGAGAAAAATCTCCGCTACTCACAAGTGGTACCATTTACCATGACCGAGGAGAAAAACACAGGAACTAACCTACCAGCGCAAATAGACATTTACGCCAAAGGTGGAGACCATTATGACTTTCTTTTCATGACCAAAGGTGGTGGTAGTGCCAACAAAACATACCTTTTTCAAGAAACAAAAGCCCTTTTGACAGAGGCAAACCTTGAAAAATTCCTTGCAGCAAAAATACGCACATTGGGAACTGCAGCCTGCCCACCATATCACTTGGCAATAGTAATAGGCGGAACATCAGCTGAGGTAAACCTCAAAACTGTAAAAGAAGCCAGCGCAGGATACCTTGACGCTCTACCTACCGAAGGTAATGAAGGAGGACAAGCCTTCCGCGACCTCAAATGGGAAGAAAAAGTACTCAAAATGTGCCAAGAAAGCGGTATAGGCGCACAGTTCGGCGGAAAATACTTTGCACATGATGTACGCGTTATCCGTATGCCACGCCACGCTGCATCTTGCCCAGTGGGAATAGGAGTTAGTTGCTCGGCAGACCGTAACATCAAGGCTAAAATAACAGCAGACGGTATATTTTTGGAACAGTTGGAAAAAAATCCAGAGAAATACCTTCCACAAGGAGAACCAAACCTTGCTCCAGCAGTCAATATAGACCTTGACCGTCCGATGAAAGAAGTTTTGGCAGAACTGACCAAATACCCTATCAAAACACGTTTGAACCTAAGCGGAACATTGATAGTGGCACGTGATATAGCTCATGCTCGTATAAAAGCTATGTTGGATGAAGGCAAACCAATGCCAGAGTATTTCAAAAACCACCCTATTTACTACGCAGGACCAGCAAAAACACCAAAAGGAATGCCTTCTGGTAGTTTCGGACCTACAACAGCAGGACGTATGGACCCTTATGTAGACTGCTTCCAAAAAGAAGGTGGTTCTATGATAATGGTAGCAAAAGGAAACCGCTCTGCTCAGGTGCGTGAAGCCTGCAAAGCCAACGGAGGTTTCTATTTAGGCTCAATAGGAGGACCAGCCGCTATACTTGCTCATGACAATATCAAGAGCGTAGAAGTTGTAGATTTTGAAGAACTCGGTATGGAAGCTGTCCGCAAGATACGCGTAGAAAATTTTCCTGCGTTCATCATTTGCGATGACAAGGGTAATGACTTCTTTGCAGAATTATAAAAATCAACTCTATTTATAAAAACCCGCTTGGAAAAACCAAGCGGGTTTTGTTTTAAAATAAAATAGCATTTTACATCCTTAATAAACACAGAATAAAACAGCAGAAAAACGTAAATTCATCTTTGTACACATCAAAATACAGACGGATGAAACACTGCTTTTTTTGCCTTCTAATAATATCTCTCTGCCTTTTCTCATGCAAAAGCAAAGGAGGTCTCTTTGGCGTTTTTTCCAAAGGTGGAGAAAAATCCCAAGCCACAGGCTGGAAGATAAATGACCGTAAAAGTGGAGGTTTTTCCCTCGCTACATCTTACGGAAAAGGAGATACGCCTCCTGGAATGGTGTTTATAGAGGGAGGGTCGTTCACTATGGGACGCGTGCAGGACGACATGATGTATGACTGGAACAACACCCCCACTACGCAACACGTCCGCTCTTTTTACATGGATGAGACTGAGGTTACCAATGCCATGTATTTGGAGTATCTCTATTGGTTAAAAAGGGTGTATCCGCCAGAGGAGAAAGAAGAGTACCGACTGATATACGAAAGTGCCCTTCCCGATACGTTGGTGTGGAGAAAGGCTCTTGGTGCTTTGGACGCATTGGTAGAAACGTACCTTCGCCATCCTGCTTTTCAAAATTACCCAGTGGTGGGGGTAAGTTGGATACAGGCTCAGCGGTATTGCGACTGGCGGACAGACCGTGCTAACGAACAGATACTGATAGACCGTGGAGTTTTGAATCAAGTAAATGGTAGTGAGGACAAGATAGTGGATGCCGAAAATCATTTTGATACTCGGGTGTATTTGACAGACCCTTCACTGGTTTTCAAGGACAAGGATAATGATGTTTACCGCCGTGGTTTGCCTGATAATTCGCCAGACCAAAAAGTAAAAGGAGGCTTTAAAGGGCGTCATGTACGTATGGAGGACGGTATTCTTTTGGCTCGTTATCGTCTGCCTACCGAGGCTGAGTGGGAGTATGCGGCGTGCGCTCAGGTGGGGCAAACGGAAAAGAATATGGTCAAAGGGCGTCCTGTGTATCCGTGGCAGGGTGTTACCCCAGTGAGTAAAAAGAAGAAAAATTCTGCGGTTAAGTATTTGGCTAATTACAAGAGTTCTACTGGTAATTATGCTGGTATAGCACGTTCGTCCACAGACCGTGCCGATATTACTACTGCTGTAAAGACTTATCCGCCAAATAGTTTTGGTCTGTATGATATGGCTGGTAATGCTGCCGAATGGGTGGCTGATGTTTATCGTCCTAAGATAGATGAGAAGGGTAATGATTTCAATTATTATCGCGGAAATGTATATACCAAAAATGTTAAAAATGCGGATGGTTCGGCAGTGAAGGTTACCACGGCTTCTATTCCTTATGATACTCTTTCCAATGGTAGGGTAGTGCCTCGGCAGACTCCTGGTGAGCTAATGACAGAGCCTATTGCACAGGAGGATACTTATATGCGGTTTAATTATTCGCGGAGTGATAACCGCAATATTAATGATGGAGATCCGTTTTCTTCCCGCCGTTTTAATGATGCTTCGGTGGCAGATGTTAAGGGTAGTGGTCTTATGTACAATTCTCCGGTAAATCCTATCACTGTGGATGAAAATGGGCGTGTGAGTACGGTGTATGATGATGCCCAGCGCACTTCCCTTATCAATGACCGCGTTAGGGTGTTCAAGGGTGGTTCTTGGCGAGACCGTCTTTACTGGCTTGACCCTGCGCAGAGGCGTTATTTGCAGCAGGATTTTTCTTCGGATTTCATTGGCTTTCGTTGTGCTATGGATTATGTGGGTGATAGTTATCCTAAAAAGGAAAAAAAGAGGTAGTTTTGTTTCAAAATAATTATATCTTTGTGATAAGAATTACAATAAAAACAAAACAGCCTATGACAATATAATCATAAAAGACTTATATAAAAAGCGTTAGCTTTTATTCTTGCTTCCGAAATCTAGACAATTTCAAGTATAACAAGAATAAAGTATCATAACGTCTACGTTCTGCGTGGGCATTACTTTATTTGTTATACAGGTAGTCTAGAACCTCGGAAGCAGATAATTGTAATGTTCCACGTTTTTTATTGTCTATTATTCAGGATAATCATGGAACAGGATGAAAATTAATTCTATAATTTTAATAAAAATATAAAAATGAAAAAAACAGTATCAATTATATTATCAGTGTTAATACTTCAATATAGTATTCTTCCTTGTGTTGCACAAAATGTAACATATAGATTGGAACGAGGAAAAACTGTCAGTGTAAGATTAACAACTGATGTTTCAAGTAATACTATTAGTGAAGTTCTTGCAGTGGTAGATAAAAATGTATTAGATGTTGAATCTAATAATACTCTAATTAAGGCAGGAACACCTGTTGTAATTAGTACAAATAAGATAAAATCAAAAGGAATGGGAAAGGCTGGTCAAGTTTCCGTTCGTTGTGTATCAACTAAATCTGTTGACGGAAAAGATATTATCCTTTCCGGGTCTTTGAGTGAACAGGGAAATGGTAAATCAGGTCTGGCGCTTGGTTTGGGATTAGGAACTGGACTTACTGTTTTATTTCCTTTTGGATTTTTCTTCTTTCTCTTAAAAGGAGGAAAAGCTGAAATTCCTAATGACACCATTATTAGTAATGTTGTGGTTGCGGATGATTATAATATAGCTATTGAGAAATAACAACTCTCTCATCAAAAAACCGCCCGCCCTTTAATATAAGGGGCGGGCGGTTAGTCTTTTGCGGTAGAGTGATTACCTTTTATTTTTGAAAAAATCGGTTATCAACTTTTCACACTCGGTGGCTAAAATACCATTTGTGGTGGTGGTTTTAGGATGCAGGTGTCCTCCCATAGCACGGTAGCCGCGTTTAGGGTCATCGGCTCCCCACACCACGCGGGATATTTGCGCCCAGTAAATAGCTCCTGCACACATTTGGCATGGTTCAAGAGTAACATAAAGTGTGCAGTCCGTCAGGTATTTGCCTCCTATGCACTGTGCGGCTGAGGTTATGGATTGCATCTCGGCGTGGGCGGTTACGTCTTGGAGGGTTTCGGTGAGGTTATGTCCACGGGCTATTATTCTGCCTCCTCCTACTATGACTGCTCCAACGGGTATTTCCCCTTTTTCGCCTGCCGATTTGGCTTCGCTTAGGGCTAAGCGCATGAAGTATTCGTCTGTTCCGAAATTTTCCATTTATTTGTCCTCTGCTATGCGGATAAATTCAAAGTCTATTTGTTTGCGTTCCAAATCTGCATTTTTCAGACGAACGATGACTTCGTCCCCCAGGCGGATGACGTTGTGGCTGTTCTCTCCTACTATGGCAAAGTTCTTGGCGTCAAATGAGTAGTAGTCATCGCGAATGTCGCGGATGCGTACCATTCCTTCGCATTTGTTATCTATTATTTCCACATATATGCCCCATTCGGTTACTCCGCTGATAACGCCTCTGAATTCTTCTCCTGAGTGTTTCTGCATATATTTTACCTGCATATATTTGATGGAGTCTCTTTCTGCGTCGGCGGCTACGCGTTCACGGGACGATGCGTATTTGCATTTTTCTTCGTAGGCTTCTTTGTCGGCGCTCTTTTTGCGGTCAAGGTATGTCTGCAATAGGCGGTGCACCATGACGTCTGGGTAGCGGCGGATAGGTGATGTGAAGTGTGTGTAAAAGTCAAATGCCAGTCCGTAGTGTCCTATATTTTCGGTGGAGTATTCTGCTTTTGCCATGGAGCGCATGGCGAGTGTTTCCATCATGTTGCCTTCTTTCTTTCCGTGGCTTTCTTTGAGCAGTTTGTTCAAAGAACGGGTGGTTGCCATGCGGTCTTTTGTGGATATTTTGTATCCAAACTGGCGTGCTACATCTGATAGAGCGAAGAGTTTGTCTGGGTTAGGGTCGTCATGCACACGGTACACAAATGTAGGTGCTATGCCTTTGTAGTGTTCATCTTTGCGAAGCTCACTGCCTACAAAAGCAGCTACTTTTCTGTTTGCCAGTAGCATAAACTCTTCTATCAGTTTGTTGGCGTCTTTTGATTCTTTGAAATAAACGCCTGTTGGCTCGTTATTTTCGTCCAAGATAAATTTTACCTCTTCCTTGTCAAAAGATATAGCTCCACTTTTAAGGCGTTCGGCGCGAAGTATTTTTGCCAAAGAGTCCAGTGTGAGTATTTCATTTTTAAGGACATCGTCTTTGCCTTCTATAATCTCTTGCGCTTGTTCGTAGGCAAAACGTCTGTTGGAATGTATCACAGTGCGTCCGAACCATTCGTTTAGAACGTGTCCGTCTTTGTCCATTTCAAACACTGCTGAAAAAGTCAGTTTGTCTTCGTCAGGGCGCAAAGAGCATACATTATTGCACAGTATTTCTGGCAACATAGGCACTACTCGGTCTACCAAGTAAACAGATGTTCCACGGTCATAAGCCTCTGCGTCCAGTGTTGTTCCTTCTTTTACATAGTGGGATACGTCAGCTATGTGTACTCCTATTTGGTAGTTGCCGTTTTCCAACACGTCCAAAGAAAGAGCATCGTCAAAGTCTTTTGCGTCTGCTGGGTCTATGGTAAAAGTGGTGGCGGAGCGCATATCGCGACGTTTGGCTATTTCTTCCTCGGTAATTTCTATCGGTAGTTCTCCTGCTTCTTTTTCTATCTCGGCAGTGAATTTATACGGTAGTCCGTATTCTGCCAATATGGCGTGTATTTCTACATCATGTTCTCCGGGACGTCCCAAAACATCGGTGATACGTCCCACTGGGTTATTGGCTTTGTCTGGCCATTGGGCTATTTCTACCACTACTTTGTCTCCGTCTTTGGCATCGCCAATGCCTTCCTTAGGTATGTAGAAATTTATGTTTATGCGGTTGTTGTCTGGTACTACAAAACCGAAATTTTCCGATAGGTCAAGTCTGCCTACAAAATGTGTTTTGGCACGGGATATTATTTCAACGACTTCTCCTTCTGGGCGACGTCCGCTTTTGCGGTTAAACACATACACACGTACGGTGTCTCCGTGAATGGATTTGCCAACGGCGGTGATAGGTATGTAGATGTCATCCTTGTAGCGTTCTTTGTCATCAGGAACAAGATATGCTGCACCAGATGCCATGAAGTCCATTTTTCCGACGATGTACTGTGTCTGTGGTGCGGCTTTGTAGCGTTCAGGTTCGGCTTCTTCTATTTGTCCTATGTTTACCAGAGATTTGAGTGCTTTTTGCACTTTCTCAACATCGGATGAAGGTAACTCCATACGTGTGGTGAGCTGTTTTGGGTTGTAAACAGCAGATGGGTTGCGGTGAAAAACGCCCAATACTTTTATTTCAAACTCTGAAAGAGTGTTGTGTTCTTTTTGTTCGGAGCGTTTTTCTTGGTTGGCTTTTTCACTTCTGCGTTGTGCGCGTGGGCTTTTCATCCCTTTTTTGAAAAAAGCCTGTTTGCTCTCTTGTTTTTTCTTTCTCATTATTTCTATGTTTTTTCTCGCTATTTAGAGCAAGGTATTTTGTTTATACGGCAGATGTGTCTTCCGCCTTCAAAAGGTTCACAGAGGAATATTTCCACCATTTCAAGTGCTTGTTCCAGTGTTACAAAACGCGCAGGAATGTCCAAAACGTTGGCGTCGTTATGCTGGCGGGCAAGGCGTGCTATTTCTGGACACCAGCATAGTGCGGCGCGTACTCCTTGGTGTTTATTGGCTGTCATGCCGGCGCCATTTCCTGTACCGCAAAGGATGATGCCGCGGTCTGCTTTTTTGTCTTCAACAGACTGAGCCACAGGGTGTATGTAGTCTGGATAGTCTACGCTGTCGGTAGTGAAAGGTCCGAAGTCTTCTACTTCTATTCCTTTGGATTTCAAGAGTTCAACTATTGCTTTTTTGTAATCTACTCCTGCGTGGTCGCTTCCTATTGCTATTTTCATGGTGATACGTTTTTTCTTTAAAAATGAATTTTACTTTATAACAAAGGTATGTTTTATTTTCTGGATTTGTTAGTTTTTTTTAGAACATTTACATACTTTTACATGCGTGAAACATATTTTGGTCTTATAAAAATAAAAAATATAAAAGTTATGAAAAAAATACCAAACTTTATACATAGCACTCCGATAGTTATTCTAAGTACGGTGGATGAAAATGGCTATCCTTGCTCCCGCGCTATGCTCAACTTAATGGATTTTTCCCAACATCCTCAGATGAAAAGCGTATGCGAAGTATATGGCGGTGAAAAGACTGTTTTTCTCACTACCAACACGTCATCCAGAAAAATACATCAGATAAAGACTAATGAAAAGGCATCGCTTTACTTTTACGATGCAGAAACTTTTAATGGCGTTTTGTTGCGCGGAAAAATAAGCATAGTCAATGATGTAGATGCCAAAAAAGCCGCTTGGGTGGAGCAGTGGAATGAATATTATCCCGATGGTGTCCTTAGCGATGATTATGCGCTTTTAAGGTTTGAAGCAGAAAAAGTGGAAATATACGGGGACTACACTGTAACTGAATGTACGCTGTAAAACTAAAAAAGCTCGCCGAAGGCGAGCTTTTTTTATTGCTTAAAAATATCAATATCCAGTGTAAGTAGACGGAGTGAAAGCGTGAAGCTCTTTTTTCAAGTCATCGGACACGTCAAGACCGTCTATAAAGTCATAAATACTCTTTTCGGTGATATGAGCATTGGTACGGGTAAGAGCTTTTAGAGCCTCGTATGGGTTAGGATAAGCCTCGCGACGAAGTACAGTCTGTATAGCCTCAGCCACCACAGCCCAGTTATTGTCAAGGTCTTGCGATATTTTGTCTTTGTTTACTATCAGTTTTTTCAGTCCTTTTACCAGCGAACGGATAGAAAGGAGTGAATGACCGAAAGGCACGCCTACGTTGCGCAGAACGGTAGAGTCTGTAAGGTCTCGTTGAAGGCGTGAGACTGGTAGTTTGGCAGCGAGATGTTCAAAAAGAGCATTGGCTACACCTACATTTCCCTCTGAATTTTCAAAATCTATTGGGTTTACCTTGTGAGGCATGGCAGAAGAACCCACCTCGCCTGCTTTTATCTGTTGTTTGAAGTATTCCATGGATATGTATGTCCACATATCGCGGTCTATATCCATGATGATGTTGTTGATGCGTTTTACGTTGTCAAAAAGAGCGGCAGCAAGGTCATAATGCTCTATCTGTGTGGTAGGGTATGAACGTTTAAGTCCCAATGTGTTACCCACAAAATCAAAAGCAAAAGCGTTCCAGTCTATCGCAGGAAAAGCAGCGCGGTGAGCGTTGAAGTTACCTGTTGCTCCGCCAAATTTTGCTCCGTAAGGGAGGTTTTTTAGCATTTCTATCTGAACGTGTAGGCGTTCAACGAATACTTTTATCTCTTTTCCCAGACGTGTAGGCGATGCTGGCTGCCCGTGGGTGCGTGCCAGCATAGGTATTTCAGCCCATGATGTTGCGTATCCGTCCAGTAGTTCTACCAAGGAGTTGAGTTCTGGTAGATATACATTTTCCACTGCTTCTTTTATGGAAAGAGGAGTGGCTGTGTTGTTTATATCCTGAGATGTAAGCCCGAAGTGGATGAACTCTTTGTGGGCGTGAAGTCCCATAGCGTCAAATTTTTCTTTGAGGAAATATTCTACCGCTTTGACATCGTGGTTAGTGGTTTTTTCTATTTCCTTGATACGCTCGGCATCTTGTATGGTAAAATCCGTATATATTTTTCTAAGAGCAGCAAAAACACTGTGGTCTACGTCTTTGAGCTGTGGCAAAGGCAATTTGCATAGTGCTATGAAGTATTCTATTTCTATGTGGACACGGTAGCGTATAAGCCCCATTTCTGAAAAATAAGGAGCCAATGCTGCTCCTGTGGCACGGTAACGCCCATCCAAAGGACAAAGGGCTGTCAGACTATTTAATTCCATACGTTTAAGATTTTATTGATGTGCAAAGTTACTTTCTTATTGTCATTTATACAAAAAATGCTAAATAGAAATGTCAAAAACATCCCTATCTGCTAAAAAGCCGTATTTACCTCGTATATTTTTAACTCGTTCCATGCTCACAGAGCTCTCTACCACGCATTCTTCTTTTTCTGAAGCCAGACATAGAGTTTTTCCCAGAGGAGTGAGTATGACGCTGTGCCCTGTATGCAGAGAACCAAGACTATCCACACCTACGCGGTTCACACCCACCACATACGCCATGTTTTCTATCGCACGAGCTTTTAGAAGGGTATCCCATGCGGTGATGCGACTATCGGGCCAGTTGGCAACGCAGAGCATCATGTGGTAATCTGTATCGTTCCTGCTCCACACAGGAAAACGAAGGTCATAGCATACGGTAGGCATTATTTTCCAGCCGTAAAGCGTCCATAGGACTCTTTGAGCCCCGGCGGTGATGTATTTTTCCTCATGTCCGTAAGAAAAAAGATGTCTTTTGTCGTATTTTTGGACTTCCCCGTCGGCAGATACCAAGTAAAAACGGTTGAACCTCTTGCCATTTTCTTCTATTATGGCGCTACCGCAAATGGCTGTTTCACATTGCAATGCCGTTTTTTTCATCCATGATAATATTTCGCCTCCGTCCTTTTGGGCAAGGGTGTGGTCTGTACTGGAAAAACCAGTGGCAAATGTCTCTGGAAGTACCCACAAGTGAGCTTCTCCTTTTTTTATAACAGTGGAGTAGTGCGTGAGATTGGCGTTTATA
>JAQUTH010000059.1 GCA_028709885.1 Flavobacteriales bacterium | reverse complement strand
GCAATAGAACAGATACAGGTGATGATAGCTCCTTATGACGTGCGCAACGGTTCGTTCACAGGTGCTGGTATCAACTCTGTAACAAAATCTGGTACCAACGAATGGAAAGGTACAGCTTACTGGTACATGAAATCTCCTTCATTGGAGGGTACACTTCAGAAAGATGTTAAAGTAGATAAAAATGACTTCAACGAAAACCACTACGGTTTGTCAGTTGGTGGCCCTATCATCAAAAACAAATTGTTCTTCTTTGTAAATGGAGAAATGGACCGTTTGTCAACTCCTATCAACTGGAAACCACGTCCAGACGAAAACACTCCTACTGAGAATACAAACTATTCTTTTGCTGACGAAAAAACATTGGCTCAGCTGTCTTCTTTCCTTCAAGAAAACTACAACTACAACCCAGGTTCTTATAACGTAAGCAGCGTTCCTACCGAAGCAGACCGTATCACAGCTCGTTTGGACTGGAACATCAACAGCAAAAACACATTGAGCGTTAAGTATTTCTACCTACGTTCATTCAACACCAATAAACCATCTACTTCTGGTGCAATGCCAAATGGTCGTGGTGCTAACAAATACGCAATACCATTCTCTTCTTCATATTATCGCACAAATAACAACTTCAACATCATTATGGCAGACTTGAACACTACCATCAATGACCGTATGTCAAATACATTGAAGATAGGTTATTCCGCACTTCGCGATTTCCGAGATATGGACGGAGGTTTCTTCCCTGAGGTAAACATAGGAGATGGTTCTTCTACCGGAGCAAAGAGTAACTCTTTCACTACTTTCGGTACAGAGGCTAACTCATACGGAAATAAATTGGATTCAGACATTTTCCAAATCCAAGACAACTTTACATGGATAGTTGGTAACCACCAGCTTACATTTGGTACTCAGAGTGATTACCGTTCATTCGTAAACGGATATGCTAACTCTTTTGCAGGTCAATATAAATATGACAGCTTTACTCAGTTCTATCAGGACTGCGCAGCTCACCTTGCATGGGTGGCAGCAGGTAGCGATCCTAACAATCGCCCTACTTCCAATGCTTCTTACTACAAACAGGTATATTCTGTTAGCGGAGAAGGTTTCCCTTACGCAAAAACAAGCGTTTTGACACTTGGTTTCTATGTTCAGGATAAATGGAGCATCACTCCTAACTTCAAACTTACTTATGGTCTTCGTGCCGACATTCCTATCTTCACATCTTCAATAGAACACAACCCAACATTTGATGATGTAGTATTTGCTGGTGGTCGTACAATAGACACAGCCAAACTCCCTTCTGCAAAAGTGATGGTTTCACCACGTGTAGGTTTCAACTGGGACGTTTTTGGAGATCGCACCCTTCAAGTACGTGGTGGTACAGGTCTTTTCACAGGTACACCTCCTTATGTATGGATATCTAACCAAGCAGGTAATAACGGTATGTTGTTCGGTACAACAAAAACTAAATATGCATTTAGTGGTGATACCAACATCAAACCAGACGGTGGTGCTGCAAAAGCATCTATCGCTATTACAGACCCTAACTTCAAATATCCTCAACTTTGGAAATCTAACATAGCAGTAGACTACAAATTTGGAAAAGGATGGATAGCAACAGTAGAGGTTCTTTACAACAAAGACGTAAATGCTATCTACCACATGGACATCAACCATCCTAACGAAGATCGCAGTAAAGTTATAGAGCTAAAAGGTTCAGACAAACGTCCTTATTATATCTCTAACAAGCTTAACAGTCAAGCGTATGACGTAGTTATGATGACTAACACATCAAAAGGTTATTCTATCTACACTACATTACAGTTGCAGAAAGACTTTACAGAAGGCCCATTGAAAGGACTATATGTGAATGGTTCATTCACATTTGGTCAGTCTAAATCTGTAACAGACGGTTCTTCATCTGTGGCATCGTCTGCATATAAATACCGTCCAGCTGTTAGTCCAGACCATGACGAACTTGGTTATTCATCTGGTTCATTCCCTGACCGTTTCCTTTTGCAGGTAGCATACCGCAAAGAATACGCTAAGTGCATGGCTTCATCCATAGGTGTTGTTTACCAACGCTATATGCCTTTCCGTTATTCTTACACTTATAACGGCGACGTAAACAACGATTCTTACAGCTTCAATGACCTTATCTATATCCCTAAAACTATTGATGATATACGCATAGTACAAAAAGCTGGTGATACTCGTTCAGAACTTCAAGTATGGAACGATATTCAGAAATTCATTCTTCAAGACCCATACCTATCAAAACATCGTGGAGAATATGCAGAACGCAACGGTGCAACAGCTCCTTACGTAAACCAAGTTGACCTTAACTTTACTCAGGACTTCTTTGTTCAGGGTAAAAATGGTAAACGCAACACTATCCGCATATCTGCCGATATCACTAACTTCCTTAACCTTTTGAACAAAAACTGGGGAGTTCGTCAGACAACAGTTTTGGGTAACCAACAGTACCAGTTCCTTGAAATGACAGAAAAACCTTCTGCTGCCAATAACTGGACACCTGGATTTACTATGCAAAATAACCTTGACAAGACATTTGAAGACCTTATCGGTTCTTCTTCTCGCTGGTCAATGCAGTTCGGTGTAAAATATATGTTCAACTAATAAGAACATCTACACATAATCAGGAGGCGGTTTTCACCATGGTGAAAACCGCCTCTGTTTTTTCCGCATAACAAAAGACATTCTCTTTGGTATAAAAATGCAATAATTGTTACCTTTGTACCAAAATAATAACAACAGATATGACAGATAAAAAAGTACGCGTGCGTTTTGCTCCAAGTCCCACAGGACCTCTGCACATAGGAGGAGTACGCACAGCATTATACAACTACCTTTTTGCCAAACACTGCGGAGGAGATTTTCTCCTTAGAATAGAGGACACAGACCAAAACCGCTATGTACCAGGAGCAGAAGAGTACATCATTAAGTCATTGCTATGGTGCGGACTGGTACCAGATGAAGGGCCCGACGGACTCGGAGGAAACTATGGACCATATCGCCAAAGTGAACGCAAAGCCATGTACAAGGAATATGCCGATACATTGGTATCTAATGGCTGGGCATATTACGCATTTGACACCCCTGAGGAATTGGATGCTCTGAGAAAA
The DNA here is from genome assembly GCA_028709885.1 of Flavobacteriales bacterium. Taxonomy (GTDB): domain Bacteria; phylum Bacteroidota; class Bacteroidia; order Flavobacteriales; family UBA1820; genus Merdimorpha. The sequence continues at coordinate 7,678 of JAQUTH010000059.1, read as the reverse complement.
GAAGCTGAGGCACAAGGAAAAGCATTTATATACAACGCATCTACCCGTGCAGCGTTGAATAACTCGCTAAACATGACACCAGAGGCTCTAAAAGCAAAACTTGACCAAGGAGGTCATTATGTCATACGTTTTAAGATACCAGCAGAAGGAGACATTACGGTTCACGACATGATACGTGGAGATGTTCATTTCCACCTTAGTGAACTAGATGACAAGGTTTTGTATAAATCTGATGGTATGCCTACATACCATTTGGCAAATATAGTGGATGACCACACCATGGAGATAACTCACGTTATCCGTGGAGAGGAATGGCTGGCATCTATGCCACTGCACGTATTGCTGTACAGAGCATTCGGGTGGACAGCACCACAGTTTGCACACTTGCCATTGATACTTAAACCTTCAGGAAAAGGAAAACTAAGCAAACGCGACGGAGACCAAGGTGGCTTCCCTGTTTTCCCTCTTGAATGGCACGCACCTACTGGTGAAGTCTTTTCAGGATACCGAGAAAAAGGTTATCTAAAAGACGCATTTATCAATATGTTGGCACTTTTGGGCTGGAACGACAGCACAGAACAGGAAATATACACCATGGATGAACTAATAGCCGCTTTCAATCTTGAAAAAGTAGGCAAGAGTGGCGCTCGTTTTGACCCAGAAAAGACAAAATGGTTTAACCAACAATATGTAAAAGCTCTTTCAGATGATGATTTCTTCGCATTTGTAAGCCCTGTGCTGGCATCTAACGGCATAACAACTGACGCTCACGCCAAGGAAGTATGCGCACTGGTAAAAGAGCGTTGTACTTTTCCGGAGGATATAATGGAACATGCTGGTTATTTCTTTATTGCTTCTACCGAGTATGACGCAGTTGCGCTTAAAAAACGCTGGAAAGAAGGTTCTTCGGCGCATCTTTTGGTTATGGCGGACATCATAAATGAGAAATTTGCTCAGGGAAAAGAAGTGATGCACGATGCTGTTATAGGCTATGCCAATGAGCAAGGTCTTTCATTGGGGCTTATTATGAATGCCCTGCGTATAGCCCTGGTAGGTACAGCAAAGGGTCCTGATATTTTTGACATAGTTCAGATGTTGGGGAAAGACGAAACAGTGGCTCGTGTTAAACGTGCTGTGGAAGTAGTCAAAATATAAAAAACAGTTTTTTTTTGAAATATTACAAAAAATCCTCTTCCCTTTCTGGGTAGGGGATTTTTTATGTTAGTTACGTTTTTGTATTTCAATTATTTGCTTACCTTTGCAGAGGCTAAAATTATGTCCCTTTTAAAAATAATTTACAAATGTTATAGTGTTCATTTGCAATGATTTACTTTCGTTACTGTAACGTAAGGGATGCGTGATTTTATTTTGAGAAAAATATATATTAAAACATAAAAAGTAAGAATATATGAATTCAACACTGCTGATTGTAGTATTTTTTACGGCATTGGTCTTAGTGTCTGCCGGTCTTGGCATGGCATGGCTAATGTCTCCACGGTCTTATAACCAACAAAAAGGACAGCCTTACGAGTGCGGTGTGCCTACACGCGGTACCTCATGGATGCAGTTCAAAGTAGGTTATTACCTTTTTGCCATACTGTTTTTGATGTTTGACGTCGAGGCAGTATTCTTATTCCCATGGGCTGTGGTAGTCCGAGAGCTTGGAATAGTGGCATTAGTTAACGTAATATTCTTTATGCTGGTTCTGGTATTAGGATTGGCGTACGCATGGAAGAAAGGAGCATTGCAATGGAAATAAAAATCAAATCTATGAAGTATGAGGACTTCAAGGACAACGAAACCTTGGAAGCCCTTGTAGCCGAACTGAACAAAAACGGCGCAAATGTCGTTACAGGAGTACTGGACGATGTTATCAACTGGGGACGTTCCAATTCGCTTTGGCCCCTTACATTCGCAACAAGCTGTTGCGGTATTGAATTTATGGCTGTTGGTGCAGCACGCTACGACATGGCCCGTTTCGGGTTTGAGGTAGCACGTGCCAGTCCGCGTCAGGCAGATATGATATTGGTGGCAGGTACCATAGTACCAAAAATGGCGCCAGTACTAAAACGTCTGTATGACCAGTTAGCAGAACCTAAATACGTGATAGCCGTAGGAGGTTGCGCTATTTCAGGCGGACCATTCAAAGGTTCTTACCACGTGGTAGAAGGCGTTGACCAGATAATACCAGTAGATGTGTACATCCCTGGTTGCCCTCCACGTCCAGAATCTTTCCTATACGGAATGATGCAGCTACAACGCAAGGTAAAAGCTGAAAGGTATTTTGCCAAAGGCGGTGTATGTGTTAAACAAAAAGAAAATAATAACCAAGACTAACACAGGTAGTTAATAAAGTATTATAATATCTATGAGCGTAATACAAGATAAAATAAACGCAATAGTTCCTGATGTAAATTTCGTAGAAGCTCAGTACCCTACATTTACTATCCCACAGGACAAAATGCGCCAAGTAGCACGTATGCTGCATGATGACCCTGCACTTTCATTTGATTATCTGGTCAGTCTGACAGGTGTGGATGAAGGTGAAGAAAAAGGACTCGGAGTAGTATATCACTTAACATCATCGGTGCATAACCATTGGGTGGTACTGAAAACATTTACCACAGACCGTGAAAATCCTCTACTGTACTCAGTGAGCGATATATGGGCAACGGCAGACCTTAACGAACGCGAAGTGTTTGACTTTTTCGGCGTACGTTTTATAGGACACAACCACATGAGTCGTTTGTACCTTCGTCAGGATTTCAAAGGTTACCCTCTTCGCAAAGACTTTGACCCTACTCAAAACCCACTCACTCTAAAAAGTGAAGATGGCTGCGATGAGACACTGGCAATAGTTCAGGACGAAAAAACAGGTGCTGTAACAGAAGAAAAACGCACTATTTTTTCACCAGATGAATATGTTGTCAACGTAGGACCTCAGCACCCTGCCACACACGGAGTATTACATTTCCGCGTGTCTTTGGATGGTGAAATAATAAACAAAATAGACGTAAACTGCGGATACATACACCGCGGTATAGAAAAACTTGCCGAGAGCAAAACGTACCCTCAGCAGTTGTCATTTACAGACCGTCTGGATTACCTTTCAGCTCACATGAACCGCCACGCACTATGCAACTGCATAGAAAAAGCACTCGGCATAGAGGTGTCAGACCGTGTCAAATATATCCGTACCATAATGGATGAACTTCAACGTATCAATTCTCACCTTTTGTTCTATGCTACTTTCTGCATGGACTTTGGAGCTTTGACCACTTTCTTCTATGGTTTTAGAGACCGTGAAAAGATACTTGACATATTTGAGGGAACAACAGGAGGTCGCCTTATCCAAAACTACAACACCATAGGCGGTGTTCAGGCAGACCTTGCACCTGATTTTGTACAAAAAGTAAAAGAATTTATAAAATATCTCCCTACCGTTCTTCCTGAATATCACAAGGTATTCACCGGTAACGTCATAGCACATGAACGTATGGTAGGAATAGGTGTTCTTTCAAAAGAGGACGCTATATCTTACGGTGTAGCAGGGCCTTCTGGACGTGCATCTGGCTGGGCTTGCGACGTGCGTAAGACAGACCCATACGCAGCGTATGACAAAGTGGATTTCAAAGAGATAGTTCGCACCGATGGCGACGTTTACGGACGTTACATAGCGCGTATGGATGAGATAGTAGAGTCTTTGCACATAATAGAGCAGCTCATAGACAATATCCCAGAGGGCGATATTCAGGTAAAAACAAAACCTGTTATCAAACTTCCAGAAGGGGAATATTTCTCTCATGTAGAAGGAGCTCGTGGAGATTTCGGTGTGTACATAGAAAGCCGTGGGGACAAATATCCTTACCGTTTGAAATACCGTTCATCTGGTCTTACACAAATATCTGTTGTGGACAAGGTAACCCGCGGACACAAGATAGCCGACCTTATAGCCATAGGAGCTTCCTTGGACTATGTAGTTCCAGATATAGACCGTTAATACGTCAGCAAAACAAATAGTAAATAAAATAACAACATAGATATGTTTGATTTTTCAATAGTAACAAATTGGATAGATACTCTTCTACGTGGCGCTATGCCCCAATGGGCTGCTCTTGCCATAGAGTTTGTCTTGATAGGAGCGCTTCTTCTTCTACTTTATGCAGTGATAGCTCTTATCCTAATATACATGGAGCGTAGAGTCTGCGGAGCATTCCAGTGCCGTCTGGGACCTAACCGTGTAGGACCTTACGGAGTGATACAGAGTGTGGCGGATATGTTGAAAATGCTTATAAAAGAGATAATAGGCATAGACAAGTCAGACCGTTTTCTGTTCTTCCTTGCGCCATTTATAGTGATAATGGCATCGTTTTTGGCATTTAGCTGCCTTCCTTTCGGAAATGGACTCCAAGTACTGGACTTCAACGTCGGTATCTTCTTCCTTTTGGCAGTTTCTGCTATGGGAGTCTTGGGTATCCTTTTGGCAGGATGGGCATCTAACAATAAATTCTCATTGATAGGAGCTATGCGTAGTGGTGCGCAGATGATAAGCTATGAGCTATCTATCGGTATCTCTATGCTTACCATTGTAATGTTGGCTGGAACTATGCAGCTTTCTGGTATAGTAGAGGCTCAAAACGACGGTTGGTTCCTTTTCAAAGGACATATACCAGCTGTGATAGCATTCATCATATATCTTATAGCTGCCAATGCAGAAACAAACCGCGGACCTTTTGACCTTCCAGAGGCAGAAAGTGAGCTTACCGCAGGATACCACACAGAGTATTCTGGTTTGCAGTTCGGTTTCTTCTATTTGGCTGAGTATCTAAACCTTTTCATCGTAGCAGCGATAGCTTCTACAATGTTCTTAGGCGGATGGATGCCTCTTCACATATCGGGACTTGACGGATTTAATGCTATAATGGATTATATACCATCAGTGGTATGGTTCTTTGGAAAAACATTTGTGATGATATTCGTCCTTATGTGGTTCAAATGGACATTCCCGCGTTTGCGTGTAGACCAGATATTGGCTTTGGAGTGGAAATACCTTCTGCCGATAGGATTGTTTAACTTGATACTAATGGCTTTGGTAGTCATATTTGGTATACATTTCTAATGATAAAAAACGAAAAATAATACAATGGGAGTTATCAACTACTTAAAAACGCTATTTAGTGCCTGCAAATCATTGCTTACGGGACTAATGACTACCATGAAGGTGTTTTTCCGCAAAAAAACCACCGAAGAGTACCCTGAAAACCGCGCTACACTTAAAATATCAGAACGTTTCCGCGGCGTGCTTACCATGCCAGTGGTAGATGGGAAAGTAAAATGTATAGGCTGCGGAATATGCCAAAACGCTTGTCCTAATGGAACTATCACTGTTATAACACGCAGTGAAGTAAACCCAGAGACAGGAAAACCAAAAAAAGTATTGGACAGATACATGTACGACCACGGAAGCTGCACATATTGCCAGCTGTGTGTCAATGCTTGCCCATACGATGCAATAACATTTACCAACGAGTTTGAAGACGCAGTATTTGACCGCAAGAAACTTGTCTTGCAGTTGAACCCTACTACCGAACCTGCTCCTACCGTAGAACCAGAAAATAAATAATAAGATGACAGATATAAAAGCTATACATATAGTGTTTGCCGCCTTGGCACTCATCATAGTGGTGTTTTCCATCATGACGGTAACAACACGTCGCATATTGCGTGCTGCTACATACCTTCTGTTTGTGCTTTTTGCCACAGCAGCTCTGTATTTTCAACTGGACTACCAATTCTTAGGTGCGGTACAGTTGACCATTTACGCAGGTGGTATCATAGTGCTATACGTCTTTTCAATACTGCTAACCAGCGGTGTTGGTGAAAAACAAGATAAACCAGAAACAAAAAAAGTAGTACCAGCCCTTTTGGCATCCCTTGGAGGATTTGCCTTGGCAGGATGGATGCTTTTCAATGAAAATATGAATGCCGCCCCTCTTACTGCCACAGACCCTAATATGTCTGAGGTAGGTATGGCTCTTATGGGCATGGGACGAAACGGATACATTTTCCCTTTTGAGGTGATAAGTGTATTCCTTTTGGCTTGTATCATAGGTGGATTATTAATAGCGAGAAAACGATAAGAAAATGGATATACCAATGCAATTCTACCTTTTGGTAGGCGCCGTAATGTTTTTCAGTGGAATATACGGCTTTATAACACGCCACAATGTGCTGGCTATGCTCATATCGCTGGAGCTTATCCTCAATGCGGTAAACATAAACTTCGTGGTTTTCAACCGCTACCTATATCCTGAGGCTTTGGAAGGGTATTTCTTTACTCTTTTCTCCATAGGAGTAGCAGCTGGCGAAACAGCTGTTGCCATAGCTATCATCATCAATATATACCGTAACATCAAAAACATCAAGGCTGAAAATCTTGATGAGATGAAGTTCTAATCCAGTAAGCAAAACAACGATATAAAAATGGAATACTCTATATTCGTACTTGCCCTCCCTATGCTGATGTTCTTTTTCATAGGGCTATTGCAAGGCAAATTAAAAGGACAGTCCGCCGGTATCATTGGTACAATAGCCATGGCTATAACAACAGCCATAGCGTACTATGTGGCATACTCATATTTCTTCTCTCCCGAGAGTAAAATAGACGGTGTTTACCAGAAAATAATGGAATACAACTGGGTATGGCTCACACTGACCGAAAATCTACACATAGACCTCGGTGTACTGTTAGACCCTATATCCTGCATGATGCTGGTGGTTATAACCACGGTATCTCTTATGGTACACATATATAGTTTGGGCTACATGCACGGTGAAAGAGGATTTGCACGTTACTATGCGTTCCTTTCATTGTTCTCATTCTCTATGTTGGGATTGGTAGTAGCTACCAACATTTTCCAGATGTATATATTCTGGGAGCTTGTGGGTGTATCATCATACCTTTTGATAGGTTTCTACTACACAAAACCAGCAGCCATAGCTGCCAGCAAAAAAGCATTCATAGTAACACGTTTTGCCGACCTTGGCTTTTTGATAGGTATCTTGGTGCTGTCATTCTACTCACAGTCATTCAATTTTATAGACCTTACCGCTCCTGGTGGCACAGCCTTGGCAAGTGCATCTGGGGTAACATTCCTCGGAGCTTCGGCAACTGCATGGGGTCTTAGCCTAATATTTGTGGGAGGTGCAGGTAAATCTGCTATGTTCCCTCTACATATTTGGCTTCCTGATGCCATGGAAGGTCCTACACCAGTATCCGCTCTTATACACGCGGCAACCATGGTAGTAGCAGGTGTGTTCTTGGTAGCACGTATGTTCCCTCTTTACATAGATGCAGCGCCAGAGGTTCTTCCTTACATAGCATACATAGGAGCATTTACATCTCTGTTTGCAGCGGTGATAGCTTGCTTCCAGTCTGACATTAAACGTGTGTTGGCATTCTCTACCATATCTCAGATAGGATTTATGATAGTAGCTCTTGGCGTTTCAGGAATGGGAGGACACGAAGGTCTTGGATATATGGCTGGTATGTGGCACCTTTTCACTCACGCTATGTTCAAGGCATTGCTATTCTTGGGAGCAGGCGCTGTCATTCACGCAGTACACTCCAACGAAATGTCTCATATGGGTGGTCTTCGCAAATATATGCCGTTCACTC
>JAQUTH010000058.1 GCA_028709885.1 Flavobacteriales bacterium | reverse complement strand
CACCGCACTTGGCTGTCTGTTTTGCCTGAGCGCATACAGTCAGGACAAAAACGCACCATGGAAAGGGGAGTGGATATCGGCAGACCAATGTCAGAGCGCTACCAACACATGGCTTATTTACCGCACCACAAAAAGACTCTACGAAAAACCACAGAGCATGATAGCCCGCATAGCAGCTGACAGTAAATATTGGCTGTGGATAAACGGGAAAATGGTAGTCTTTGAAGGAGGACTCAAAAGAGGTCCTGCACCCGGCAAAACGTACTATGACCAAATAGACATAGCCCCATACCTTCAAAAAGGCGACAACACCATAGCTATATTACTGTGGCACTTTGGTAAAAACGGATTTAGTCATGCCAACAGCGGACGCGCAGCACTACTCTTTGACGCACAAAGCCCACAAGGAAATATCCTAAGCGACACCTCATGGGGTTGCGATATTTACAAGGCGTACCAAAACACAGAAGCTCCATTTCCAAACTACCGTTTACCAGAAAGCAACATACGCTTTGACGCTCGCGAGGCTATAAACGGATGGTATCTGCCTTCTTATAAAAAAGAAATGACAGTAGCTGTACCAGCAGGAAAAGCAGACGGAGCACCATTTGGAAAGCTCGTACCACGCCCTATACCACAGTGGAAAGACTACGGACTCTCAGCCTACAAAGACACCACGCGCCATGGCGACACACTCATTTGCACGCTCAACTATAACTGCCACGCTACACCGTACATAAAACTTGACGCACAGAACGCCGCCGATACCATCAGAATAATGACTGACAACTATAACGGAGGTAGCGAAAAGAACGTTCGCGCTGAATACATCACCGTAAAAGGCGTTCAAGAATATGAAAATCTCGGTTGGATGAATGGACACCACGTGTGGTATATCCTGCCAAAAGGAGTAAAAGTATTGGACGTAAAATACCGCGAAACTGGTTATGATGCAGAATTTTCAGGCTCTTTCACCTGCAACGATGAATTCTTAAATGAGCTATGGAAACGCTCTGCCCGCACACTGTACGTTACAATGAGAGACACTTACATGGACTGCCCAGACCGCGAAAGAGCCCAATGGTGGGGCGATGCAGTGAATGAACTCGGCGAAGCATTCTACGCACTATCTCCATCAGCACAACTTTTAGCTAAAAAAGGCATTTACGAACTTATGAACTGGCAACGGGACAACGGAACAATATACTCCCCTGTACCTTCGGGTAACTGGACACGTGAACTACCGTTGCAAATGCTCGCCTCGGTAGGTTGGTACGGTTTTTACACGCAGTATTATTACAGTGGAGACAGCACATGGGTAAAAGAACTATACCCACGAATACACCGCTACTTACATTCTGTATGGCGCACCGATGAAAAAGGAATGCCGGTGCAGAGAAAAGGCGATTGGAGTTGGGGCGACTGGGGTAAAGACATAGACATGGACGTTCTTACCACCTGCTGGTACTATTTGGCACTCAAAGCTGAAAAAGAATTTGCAATAATAGCAGACAAGACAACCGATGCCGATGAAATAACTGCCATGATGAAAAAAATAGAGCAAAACTTTGACTCACAATACTGGACAGGATTTGTTTACCGTAGCAAAGGACACGTAGGAGCTGACGATGACCGCGCACAAGCTATGGCAGTAGTATCAGGACTTGCACATCCAGACCACTTCCATTCTCTTATAGACGCACTTAAAAAAGAGTATCATGCCAGCCCATATATGGAAAAATACGTCTTGGAAGCTCTTTATATGTTGGGCGAAGATACCTTTGCCATAGAACGAATGCACAAACGATACGCCAAAATGATGGCATACAAAGACTTCACCACTCTTTTTGAAGGTTGGGGAATAGGCGCAGAAGGATTTGGTGGTGGCACTACCAACCACGCATGGAGCGGAGGTCCACTCACTCTTTTAAGCCAAAAAGTATGCGGCATAACACCTACTTCGCCTGCATTTAAGACATTCAAAGTACAGCCACAAATGGGTTCTCTCACTCAGGCTCAGGGTAAAATAGTTACTGCCAACGGCGGAGAAATAGCAGTCAGCGTTACCGTAAAAGGTAAAAACACAACTGTAAAAGTAAATGTTCCTAATGGCTCTACCGCCACTGTCATCCTACCTAATGGCAAGACCAAAACAGTAGGCAGTGGATATCATACAGTAAAGTAAAGTGGCGATGACCGCCAAAAAAAAGGGCGCCTTTCAGGCGCCCTTTTTTTTGGCTATTCCCGCGGAAAATCATTCTTTTTCCACAGATAAAAGTTCCTCTTTTTTAACCATAGAAGACTTTTTACCTATACCCATAAACATAGGCAGGAAGAAATATATACCAACTAATGACATCACCAAACCACCAATAGTACCCACCGCCAGAGTAAACCAAATAGGTTCACGCACACCGATGAGGAATGGTACAAAACCCAAAATGGTAGATACCACAGTGAGCATTATGGAAACAATCTTTGAATTAAAAGCCTTTTTATACGTCTGTAAAGCAGACCCTGTGGACGTTTTTATCAAGTTGTTATAGTCATTGAGAATATAAATAGACGCATTTACCGTAATACCACACAGAAGCATCATGGAAGCAAATGTGCCGTTATCAGCCTTTATCTCAAACAAATAATACGTCAAAAACAGACCTATGAGCGAAATAGGAATAACCATGATGACGGCAAAAGGCTGAGTCATAGAGTTAAACAGTATGGCACACAGGAAAAATATAATCACAATGATAAGCCCCAAGACAAGATACTGCCCCGAATTATCTGAGCCAAACGGATAATAACTTTCCCGTTCATTGGTTATTTTGTAACCAACCGGAATGACCTCTTGGTACTCTTCTATGAGTTTTTTGAGCATGTTTTTATTAGACTCAGAAGAACCGATATAATCATATTGAAGCACCAAAGTGTACTCTTGGTCTATTTTTCTGACACTCTGTGGGGTCTGCTGTTTGACCACCGAAGCAAAAGAAGCGAGTTTGAATTGCGTGGAGTCATTGGTACTTTCGGCATAGTTTTTCAAATCCCAAATATCATACGTCTCACGCTGTTTAGGTCTTAGAACCACTCGTTCCACATTACCAGAACCAACATCCACATTAGTCATAAACGAAGAAATAAGGTACGAATTGAGAGTAGAGAACATCTGATAAGGATTGATATTTTGACGTACCAGCTCACGGGTGTTTATATCAAAAGCGTATTCGGAATAATCATCCTTTGACCATGATTGCTGGTCACGGATAGTAACCTCGTTAATGCGCTGATTTTCTAATAGTTTAGCTTTGAATTGCTCCGCTACCTTGTATAGCATATCGTAATTATAACCAAAGAAATTGACCACGTTATTACCAGCGCTATCGTGCGTCCTGTTGGAAAAATACTCTCCCTCACAGTTAGCACTCCACTGCGCACCACCCATTTCGGTAACTTTGGACACCACCTCGTTATATAGTTGCATAGGAAAAGACGTGAGCTCAGCCTCTTTGGTAAAAAGAACCGTAATGTAAGCGCTACCTATGTACACATTGGTCTGAAACTGGCGTATCTGCGGAAAAGTAGAGAGAAAACTTTCCATTTTTATAGCCGAAGCATTCATCTGTTCCAATGTGGTACCCGTAGGCATACTTCCAGAAATGGACAGCTTAGTCTCCTCACGTTCATTGTTACTGTAAAAACCAGTATTTACTTTTTCAGAAAAAAGGCGCAATGTACCACCCAAGACCTTGTCCGAGATAGGTTTTATCTTTTCTTTGTAAAAAGGAGAACCCAAAGTGGCGTTGTATTTCTTTGCCCAAAAAGTATCACCTTTGATGGATTCTGGAAGTTTGAACACCGGAAGACCAAACGCCAATATCATCAAAATGATAAACAACCAACGAAAACGGTACATAAAACGTATCTGAGCGCAAAAAAATCTATTGAAATACACCACAGGACGTTTGCCACGCAGTTTCCATTTCTTAAAAAAAGACGGCACTCTTTTTCCATGAGAAAAGACGTTTTTTTCTCCACCCTGCTCTATTTTGAGTTTGTCCATAAGAGCTGGCACCAAGAAAAGAGCCGTAAAAAGGGAAATAGAAAGGTTTATCATTATAACCTTTGAAAAATCCTCCAACGTTACCCGTATCTGTTCTGGCAAGAACAACACCACCACCACTGCCGAAATAGTAGTTAGCGTGGCAGCCAAAATAGCCAAAAATACACGGAAATTGCCTCGGTGTTTCAAATGGTCTGCCATAACTATGGTATTATCCATTATCAAACCCAGAGAAATAGTCAGCCCAGCCAGTGATATAATGTGTATCTCCACCCCGAGCATATAATAGAAAATAACCGCCACTGCCAAATTGGCTATCATGGTTATAACTATCATAGCGGTGTATTTAAGACTTCTACTGACCAAAAGCACAAAGAGCAAAAGGATAAGTATTGTCAGTCCACTACGGAAATATATCTTGTTTAATTCTTTTTCTATGTAAACAGTAGCATCTCGTCTTAGGTTCACCTGATAACCCTGAGGCAAAAGTTTTGTCAGTTCGTCCATCTTGGCACGTAGTTCCTTGCCGAGTTGTATCTGGTTGGCAGTATCGTCCGCTATTATGGACATAGAAATAGTATTGAGCCCGTTTATACGAAAATACGAAGTAGGCTCACTCTCCTGATGGGACACTTTTACCAGCTTGTCCAAGGTGATGACCGCACCACTTACAGACTTGACTGGTATTTTGCCCATTTCGCTGACATCAAACTTACCCTGAGGCACCATGGCAACCCTCACATACATCATTTCTCCTTCCAGATTTATCTGATGTCCCATACCAACAGCCTTTGACGTTGTGTATGAAGAGACCGCATTTCGTATGTCGGACACTGAAATGCCTAAATCTTTTAGCTGACGGTTGTCGTATTTTAGCACCCACTCCATAGCCATAGCACCGGTAATAGATACCATGGACACACCTTGAATAGAAGCTATTTTTGTCTTTATGTCCTCCTCTACACGTTTTTGTATCTCAAAGGGAGTCTCGGGTGAATTTATGGTATATACCAAAAAGGGCGATTTGTTCTTGGAAGAAGTCTCAGCCATTCTTGCTGAAATGGTAGGGTACGAAGCATTTTCTGGCATTGAACTCCACAGCTGCCGCACAGAAGAAGACACCTCAAAACGTGCCATATCCATGTCTGTGTTTTTATCAAAAGAAAGTGTTATCTGCCCTCCGTCTCTGGATGAAGATGAGGACTCTATTTTTGACACACCCTTTATCCTCACCAACATAGCTTCCAACTTAGATGTTACCTCACTTTCCAACACACGAGCCGAAGCATTGGTCATGGAATAATTGACGTAAACCACTGGAAGGGTACGCGATGAGTTCAGCTTTACTGGCAATTTAGGTATCAGCGCAATACCTATCAGCACCATAGACACCGTAACTGCTATTATGGCAAACGAAGGAAACCGTTTTTTCATAGCTATGAGTTTAATGGTGCGTTATCTTTTTGAAATGGAATATACTTTATCAAAATCATCCGCTATTGAACGACCTTTTGCATAGTCATAAAGAGTAAGACGACGTATTTTTGCATAGCTTTCCCAGTAGTTTTTAAGAGCTGTAACATAAGACGTCTGAGCTGTGTTTTGACGTTGCAGAGCCAAAGAAATAGCATTTACATCAGCCTCACCTATCTTAAAACGTTGCACCGTATTTTGATATGCTTCCCGCGCCAAAACCAAAGCACGACTGGCTGTGTTTATAAGACTCTGCTGTATGTTAAACTCGCTCACGGTCATTATAACCTCTTGTTCCAGCGATATTTTATCCTGTTGGTTAGAAACTTTTATCACTTGATAATTGCTAAGAGCGGTGTTGTACTTTCCTCGCGCTATACCCCAGTCCAAAATAGGAATACTCAACGTGAGGTATATCATATCCTGACGACGAAGGTCTCGGTATGCACCGGTAAAATCATACGCCACTTGGTTAAAGCCGACACTGGCATTCAGATTGGCAGAAAAACGGCTTTCTATCTTAGCTCTTTGCACATTTGCCTTTGCCTGCAATTCTTTTTGTTTGAATTCCTGTACCTTTGGGTTATTGGTCATAGTGTACTCCAAAGCCTGCTGAGGGTCTATTTTATCATTGGTAGGAATATCTGGCAAGATGAGTTCTACGTCTGTGCTTTCTGGCAAATTAAGATATGACAGATAATTAAATTTGGCACGTTTGAGTGAAAGTCTTGAATTTTCCAAAGTATTGCCTGCGTTTAGCACATCCAGTTCCAATGTGAGCATATCTGCCTTTGAGATAGATGCTATATCATATCTCTGACGTCCCATAACGCATAGAGAATCGGCATTTTTCATATCTGTTAGCGCCATTTGGTAACTTGTCTGTGCCGATATAAGAGCAAAGAAAAGGTCTGTTACTTTTTCTGAGATAGTCTCCACCGAATAGAGAAGGTTTTTCTTTGCTACCTCATATTTTAGAGGTTGTATCTTTTTGTCCCAACGAAATTCGTTATAACCAAACAGAGGCTGCGTGTATCCTATCTTAACTGGTGTAGATGAAAACTGTTGTTCATTTTCAGAAAGAGAAAAGTTTTTATAATACGCCAAATCTGTGGATATATACACACTACCTCCCAACGGACGTATCTGCTGTTTTACGGTAAGACCTATGGAAGAATTTAACGTCTGTTGTGCGCGATACTCTTCGGTATTGGTCTCACTGATATAGCGGGAAACAAAATTTTGATTGTAAGACACCGGAGTGGATGACAAGTTAAGTTGAGGCAAGTCCTGCGCCTTGTATGTACGATATTCCCAATATGAAGCCAAATACGTATTTCTGGCACTAAAAGCAGCTAATGAGCTATCCGTTGCTATTGTTATGGCATCAGCAAGAGTCATTTTTGTCTTTTCCAAACTCTGAGACATAACACCACTCCATACTCCACATATAACCAATGCTGTGAGCGCTATTTTATTATATATCTTATTCATAATTATTCTTTTTTATCTGCCAAAACGCGACGTTTTACCTCGCCTATATTTTCATGATTTCTATATATAAACCAATATACCAGCGGTATGATGTACAAGCTCACCAAGGTACCTACCACCATTCCTCCTATCAATGACAAAGACAGCGGAGCTTGCAGTTCACTACCCATATCACGTCCAAAAAGCATAGGAAGCAGTGCAAAAATAGTGGTAAGACTGGTCATCACTATTGCACGCAGACGTCTATGACCTGCCGTGTGTATAGCCTCTATTATAGGCATGCCATCTCTTCGCAGAGTGTTTATTACGTCCAGTTTTAGTATGGAGTCATTTATCACTATACCGCACGCCACTATTATACCTATGACAGACATCACATTTATGCTGTTGCCAAAAATCCACAACGTGAATATAGATGCGCCTATATCTATCGGTAGTTCCAAAAGCACTATCAGTGGCTGAGACAAAGATTCAAACTGTGCCGAAAGTATGAAGTACAGTAACAAAACAGATATCAAAAGCACAACCATCATTTCCTTAAACAGTACTCTGTTGGAAAAAACAGAGCCTGAAAAAGACACATCGTACACATTGGTATCATTCACAGCTCGCTGTATCTGTGCCGAAAGAGCATCATGGTCTTTGACATTAGAATAATTGATAGGAATGTACTCTCCGTCTTTATTAGCACTTATAGTCTTGAAATCAAGACCTGTGCTGACATTTATAAAAGACAACAAAGGCAACTGCTTACCCGATGAAGAGGTAACCATAGCCTGAGACAACATCTCGCCTATGCCCTTTTCGTTCCACGCTATCACCATAGGCAGATACTGCTGGTTGGAACGCAATGTAGTTACGCTGTTTTCTCCAAAAAGAGTCTTTATGGTGTTCAAAACTGCGCTGTACGTTACTCCATACATGGTCAAAGCGGTGTTGTTTACCGAAATATCCACTTGATTAGCAAGAGAAATATCTGTTTTACCGCCTGTCTTTTTAGCCAATGAATCTGTGAAAGTGAGTACCTCATCCAAAGACTCGGACATATCGCCACGTTTTTTCTTTATAGCAGCTGTAAACTCCGCCTCGCTACTGCCAAATATCTTTTCAAAAATATTCTCTGGCTGGGAAACGGTAACTCTTGCTTTTGGAAAAAGACTATCCACATAAGCGCACACCTCTTTTTCCAGAGCAGTAACAGCAGCTGTATTTTCGGCACGAAGATACAGCTGTCCTTCCGAAGAAGTGAACTGCTGAGTACCCCCTAAGATAAACTGCTGTTCACCCACCAAAGCTACATTTTGTTCTGTCTTACCGTCTATTTTTTTCAGAATATCCACCACACGGGCAGCATTTTCCTTTACGTGGATATTTTCATTCCATTCTATATTGACTATGCTCTCACTGTGGTCTATAAACGGCATTTTCCTTTTTTCTACCACCGAGAAAAGAATATATATCACAGGAAATACCAATATCAAACCCACAGCCACCCATTTACGGTGGTGAAACACAAAGTCAAAACCTCTGTCATAAAGACGCCATTTTCCTATGGAGTCCACCTTATCAAACACCATTGCAAGCCATTTAGGCATCTTTATCTTAGATACTTTTTTACTGCCATAGATTATTCTGTAAGCCACTGGAAGAAAAACTATACCCACTATATAAGACACACCAAGTCCAAGACTTATAGACACCGCCTGGTCATAGAACAAAGCACCTGCTATTCCACTTATAAACACCAACGGCACAAACACCGCTATTGTTGTCAGTATAGAAGAAAGCAAAGGACGTATTATCTCATTGGTACCGCGGATGCACGCAGAATCTAACAGACCGTCTTTTTCTCTGTACTGAGAAATGTTATCTGTAACTATGATAGAACTATCTATCATCATACCCAACGCCAGCACCAATCCCGATATTGAGATTATGTTAAGAGAAACTTTGAACAAGTAAAAGAAAAGCATACTCACCACCAAAGACACTACCACACCCAATGAAATGACCGTAGGGGTTCGCATATCCTTGAAAAAAAGTATCGCCACTATGCAGATGAGGACAAAACCTAACCATAGGTTGCTCTGCAAATTACTCATAGTGTAGTCCAAAAGCTCTGTTTGGTTTTGGGATATTTCAAAATCTACATTTGGGTACTGCTCCTTAAAAGCGTCTAAGACATCCGATGAAGCCTTTTTAAGGTCATCCATACTGGCATCGGCTTGTTTTATGACCGAAAAGATAATGGCACGTTTGCCTTTGAAATACGAATATCCAGAAGGTTTCTCTGGTACTATTTGGACTTTTGCTATATCGCTAAGGAAATACAGCCTACCTTCTTTTTTGAATGAGATGTTTTCTACATCCTTGACAGTGGTGAGAACGGAAGAAAAACGGATATTGTATTCGTAATAACCGTCTTTGACAGACATATTACCCGGCTCTACATTATTATCTTTGAGCATATTTTCCAAATCCGCTATCGTAATACCAGCCTGAGTCATTTTGTTTTGATCTGGGACTATGGATATTTCCTGTTTTTCAACACCCGTAACATCCACCATGGCAACGGCAGGTTGTTGTTCTATACGGCGTTTGATGACCGAAGAAGCAAATTCAGATAGTTCAAGGAACTTTTCTCTGTCAGTAGGCTCATATTTGGCATCGGATTTCAGAGTCATGTTGATATTAAAGACTGGAAGGTCCGTAGCCGATGCTTTTATCACTCTCGGGCGGTCTATTCCCGTGAGCGAACCCATAGCCATGTCTATTTTTTCATTTACCTCTATAAAAGTGTAATCCGTATTTGTACCATAATCAAAACGCATACGAATGATAGCCACACCGTCTCTTGCACGGCTTTCTATGGAACTAAGATGAGCCACTTGGAGTAGCTGACGACGTATAGGAGTAACTGCCGTATTTTCCAACTGACGCGCCGATGTACCGTCCGAGGTTATCTGAACCGTTATTTCAGGTATCGCTATATCTGGCAACAAAGACATAGGAAGGGTAAAATACGTTATCACCCCCAATATGATAGCCGCCAAGAATGACATCATAACGGCTACTGGTCTGTTTATCAGAAATTTTACCACAGCTTATTCCAATATCTTATTTATCTTAACCTTGACATCATACGTTAGGTTAGCGTTACCAGATACTATAACGGTATCACCCTCGGTAAGTCCGCTGTTTATTATAACATCGGAGCTATTATCATCGCCTTCCTCCACATAATTCCATGCAGAAAGACCTTTTTTGTATGTAAATACCACCTTGCGTCCACCACTGCGGTTAACCATAGATGTTTTTGGCACTGACAACTGTCCTGGCACTACATTTCTTATAGCTACCCTCACGTTCATACCGTCAAACATAGCTTCAGTAGGATGCGGAACAACAGCTTTTATGCGCACAAGTCCGTTTTTATCTACCACAGGATTTACCTCTGTTATCACCCCTTTGACGCTGGCAGAATTATCTGCAAAAAGCATAACATCCACACTACCACCTTTTTTAACAGCAGGAAGCTCACTCTCCAAAACTGTAAAATCTACCGTCATAGCGCCATTTCCTATCACTGTGCAGAAAGGCTCAGAGGCAGAAGTGGCAGGCACGTTGTGTTCCTTGGTAAAAAGATTGGCTATGGTGCCGTCAAAAGGAGCATAAAGAGTGGCGTTATTGTAGTTATAAAGAGCCAACTGGTAACTATTGCGGCTATCATCGTAACCACTTTTGGTGCGTAGGAGTTGCATTTCACTTGCAGGCACTTTGGTGGTATCTTTAATGTCATAACCGCGGCTTATAAGAGCATCTT
>JAQUTH010000057.1 GCA_028709885.1 Flavobacteriales bacterium | reverse complement strand
ACCACAGCCCATGCACTCGCCAATACCCCTACCGAAGCCAGCGGTATCATCATATACGTTGGGATATCCATCATTTTTATGATGCCAAAGACAGGACCTACTAAAATATAATGGCACATATATATACCAAATCCACATTTGGTGAGGTTGGCAAGAGTCGTTTTAGTCCACTGAGCAGTTATTTTTACCTTTTGTACCAAAAGAAAAATAGCTAATGTCATCATCATCACATTAGGCGAACAATACGTGAAAAACAGTTCTATTTGCTCCTCGGTAGATTTAGGATTTCCCATCATATCCTTAAAACCTATAAAAGTAACTGCATAACCCACTGCAAAAAGAACTAAACTCCAAAGAGCCGTTTTTGCCACACTCATATCATTGCCTTTTTTTAGAAAATGCCCCAGAACCAAATATCCCTGAAAACCAGCGAAATAATAAAGAAGACCAAAGCTGTTCCATGCACATTCTCCCAGCACATAACGCGAATAAAATTCATACACATAAGGCAAAAATAGCGTCAAGCACCATATGCCTAAGAATATTCTTTCTGTTTTGCGGTCTGTTTTTTCTACCCAAGCAGATAAAAACGGCATGAAAAGGTAAAGCCCTATAAGTGTGTAGATGTACCACATATGGACATCGTATTTAGAAAACTGCACGGGTATGAGCATGATGTAATGCCATGCCGATTCAAATGTCTGGCTGGGGTTATGACCTGCGTAGCCGAAAAAATCATTTATCACAGATGAAGTATAGCCGAAACCTCCCATCAGACAAGGAAAAATATTGTACAAAACACACCATATCAAAAACGGAACCAACAACCGTGGTATTCGTTTTTTCCAAAAATCATTAGTTTTTTCCTTTATAGGTAGCAGCAAAAGACCTGTCATCATGACAAAAAGAGGGACGCACGGGCGCAAAAAAGACCCGTACAACATACCCCAAAACCGATAGTTTTCATCTGTGCGGGCTTGCTCAGATACGTTGAAAGGGTCGCAACAGTGAACACAAATGACTAAGAAAATAGCTATCAGTCTTAGTAGGTCTATGTAATAAATTCGCTGTTTTGTATTCTTTTCTAATATTTGTTCCATACTTTATGGATTTTTTAATAGCAACAAAAGTACGGAATAATTATTTATATTTTAAACTAAAAAGCACTCCATCCACCATCTACTGGGATGACAGCGCCAGTTACGAATGAAGACTGAGGACTCAGTAGAAAAGCTATCACTGAAGCTATTTCATCTGCGCGTCCTATTCGTTCCAAGAGATTTCCATTTTTAAGCCCTGTTATTTTCAGATGAAGCAAATCCTCGGCAAAGTTTTTGGCACGTTCCAGCATAGGTGTCTGTGTGTATCCGGGTGCTACCGCATTGCAGCGTATTCCTTTGTTGGAATAGTCTATGGCTATATTTTTGGTTAGTCCCACCACTCCCCATTTGGCACTAACATAAGCAGGAGTACCTGGCATTCCGTTTATGCCAGCAATAGATGTTATGTTCACTATCGCGCAATCACTCCGCCCGCTGTCTATCATGGCGTTTATCTCAGCTTGACAGGAGAAAAACACGCCTGAAAGGTTTACAGAGATGCTTTTGTTCCAGTCATCTATGCTCATTTGTCCTGCTGGTGCGGGGGGTACTTCCAGTCCTGCGCTGTTTACCGCCAGATGTACTGCTCCAAAGGTTTTTACTGCTTCGTGGATAATCATTTTGGCATTTTCTGGTACTGATATGTCAGTGGCTATGCCAGAAACATTTTCACTTATGAATTTAAGGCGGTCTAATGCTCCTTTGAGTTGTGCATCACGTCGTCCGCTGATAAACACTTTTACGCCTTTTTTGAGTAGTATTTCGGCTGTGGCGTACCCTATGCCCGATGTTCCGCCTGTTATCACGGCTGTTTTGTTTTCCATGTCTTCGCTTGTTTTAGGTATAAAATACTCATTTTTTGCAAAGCATTGAGCAAAATAAGACCATGTTTTTACTTATCTTTTTTTATCTTTACACCGTGTAACGAGATGATGTTTATATATGAAAACAAAATTATATCCGCTGATATTCAATACCATATACAAAGACAAAATATGGGGAGGTAACAAGATACATTCCGTTTTGGGAAAAAATTACGATTTGCCTAACTGTGGTGAGACGTGGGAACTTTCTGCTGTCAAGGGAAATGTATCTGTGGTTTCATCAGGGGAACTAAAAGGAAAAGACCTCCAAAGTCTTATCAATGAGTACAAAGAGGATTTGGTGGGAAAGTCCATATTTGAAAAATACGGCACTACTTTTCCTCTTTTGGTAAAATACATAAGTGCTGACGATGACCTTTCCATACAGGTGCATCCTGATGATGAATTAGCTTTAAAACGCCACAATAGTCTTGGAAAAACAGAGATGTGGTACATCATGGATGCAGACCATGGTAGCAGTCTTATTTCTGGTTTTTCAAAGAAAACTACTAAGGAAGAATATCTCAAATATTTCAATTCTGGGCATCTTATGGATTTGCTACACAAAGAACCTGTTAAAAATGGAGATTGTTTCTTTTTGCATACAGGGCGTGTACATTCCATAGGGCGTGGTATTCTTTTGGCTGAGATACAGCAGTCTTCGGATATAACGTACAGAATATATGATTTTGACCGTGTGGAGGCTTCTACTGGACAGCCACGCGAACTTCATGTAGAGCAGGCGTTGGATGCTATGGATTTTTCCGCTTCTGGTAATCCAAAGACTGAGTACACGGCAGTGGAGGGTGCTTCTTCGCCTATGGTGCATTGTCAGTATTTCAACACAGACATCATTTCAGCTTCGCAAAAGGTTAGTATGGATTATTCGTCGGTAGATAGTTTTGTTATTTATACCTGCGTTCATGGGGCTTACACTCTGAAAACAGAAGAGTTTTCAATGGACGTGAAAATGGGGCAGTGCGTTCTAATTCCTGCTTGCATCAATAGCGTGGAGATAGTGCCAAATGGGCATGTTAAAATATTGCAATCAATAGCTTTCTAAGGCTATTTAAAATCTCATCAAAAAAGGCTTTGACGTTAGGTATATGCGTCAAAGCCTTAGTTTTTTGGTTATTTTATCATTTCCAAAAGAGCTTCTATGTACGTTCGGTCATTGGAAAGACGAGGCACTTTGTTTTGTCCGCCTATTTTTCCGCGTTTTTCCATCCAATTGAAAAACAGACCTTTTTCCACTACGTGTATTATAGGGGTGCGTAGGGTTACATCACAGTATCTTTTGGCTCGGTAGTCTGAGTTTAACTCTTTGAGTGTTTCGTCCAGCATGTGGGTAAATGCCTCTATGGAGGTAGGTGGGGTAGAAAACTCTATCATCCATTCGTGTGCGCCGCTGGTTTTGCTGTCCATGTAAACTGGTGCGGCGGTGTATTCATTTATGGTGGCTGAGGTGGCTTCACATGCTTTTCTGAGGGCGCGGTCTGCGTTTTCTACCATCAGTTCCTCGCCAAAGGTATTGATATACTGTTTGGTGCGTCCGGTTATGACTATTCTGTATGGTTTTACAGATGTGAAACGAACGGTATCGCCTATGATGTATCGCCATAGTCCGCCGTTGGTGCTGATGACCATGGCGTAATTAACATCTTTTTTCACATCACACAGAGGTACTATGTGCTGGTGTTCAGTGCCAAAGACGTTCATTGGTATAAATTCATAGAAAATGCCATGATTAGTCATAAGGAGCATATCTTTGCTTTCTTTGGTGTCTTGAAATGCAAAAAATCCTTCCGATGCGTTGTATACTTCATAGTAGTGCATTTGGTCAGAGGGTATTAGCTTTTTATATATCTGCTGATAAGGAGAAAAACTGATGCCTCCGTGCATAAATAGTTCCAAGTGAGGCCATATTTCCAGCAGGTTTTCTTTTCCTGTTTCTTCTAATGCTTTTTGAAGCATTACCAGCATCCATGAGGGCACTCCCGATAGGCTTGTTACGTCTGCTTTTGTAACTTCGGCTATCATCTTAGGGAGTTTTTCGTTCCAGTCAGCTATAACGGCAGTGGAGCATTTTGGTGTGGAGTAAATATCTACCCAGCTGGGCGTGTTGGTCATTAGTATTGCCGAGAGGTCCCCCGTTACTATACCTTTTGTGGTAGTACTTGGACTGAGGCTACCTCCTAATCTGAGCGCTTTTCCAGTGAAAAGTTTTGATTTTGGATACAAAGAAAGATAATTGACCACAAGGTCTCTGGCGGCTTGTATGTGGTCTTGGAAGAGGCTCTGTTGACTTATTGGTATGTATTTGCTCTGTGCGTTGGTAGTGCCTGATGACTTAGAAAAATGGTGTATAGGTGTGTTCCAAAGGACGTTTTTTTCTCCTTTGAGGCATTTTTCTATGTATGGAAACAGCTCCTCGTATGTACGAAGTGGAGTTTGTTTTATAAAATCTTCGTAATTTTTGATGTTAGAAAAATGATGTTCTATACCGAAAACAGTGTCTTTTCCGCAGGCTATAAGGTTTTGGAAAATATCTTCTTGGTCTTTTACGGCAAAGCATCTGATATGTTCTATACGCGAATATTGTGTGCGAAGATATGATGATATTATGCTGTTGAGTATATGTTTCATGAGATATAGTTGATGTACTGTTAATACAAAAGTAGTGATAAAATGTGTTATTTGGTACTATGTTTGGATTATAATACATAAATTTGCTACTGATAAACGCAATGAAATGTCTCAATTCAAAATAATACTCCCCAAAATGGGTGAAGGCGTAGCCGAAGCCACCATAATAGATTACGTCAAAAACATAGGCGACGAAGTAGCCGTAGATGATGTGATAGCCGAAATAGCTACTGACAAGGTAGATACCGAGGTAACATCGCCAGTGTCAGGTGTTTTGGTAGAAATACTCTTCAAAAAAGACGATGTCGTTTCGGTAGGGCAGGTAATAGCCGTGGTAGAGACAACAGAAGATATACCAGAGGATGAAAGTACATCCAATACTACTTTTGAAGTACCAGAAGGCATAGCTAATGAGGAAAATGCCCCAGAAAAAAACTTGGATTTTTCTGCAACTAAACGTTTTTACTCTCCCCTTATAAAAAATATAGCACGGGTAGAGGGTATCTCAGTAGCAGAATTGGAAAAAATACAAGGTACAGGACTCTCTGGCAGAGTAACTAAAAACGATGTTCTTCTGTATCTTAAAAACGGACGCCCGTATAAAAACACCGCTTCGCCAAAAACAGAAGACCTACCCGATGAGATAATACCGATGAGTCGTATGCGCCGCCTGATAGCGCAAAACATGGTAGCATCCGTAGCGGCAGCACCACAGGTTACATCCATAACAGATGTAGATGTTACACGTATTTCTAAGTGGAGAAAAGGAGTAAAAGATACTTTTTTTGCACAAAAAGGCGAAAAACTCACCTACACGCCAGTGTTTATAATGGCAGTGGCACGCGCTCTGAAAGACTTTCCTATGATAAACGTATCGGTCAAGGGCAATGACATACTGCGCCACCAGTCCATAAACATAGGCATGGCAGTGGCGTTGCCTTCGGGCGACCTCATAGTGCCAGTGATACGTCATGCCGACACTCTTTCCCTCTCTCAGATGGCACATGCTGTAAATGACCTTTCTACCCGCGCACGCAATGGCAAACTAAAACCAGAAGAAATACACGGAGGGACATTTACCGTTACCAACATAGGCTCATTTGGCACACTCTTTGGCACACCAATACTCAATATGCCAGAAGTAGCCATTCTCGGTATAGGAGCTATACAGAAAGTACCAGCCGTCATTCAGTGCGACGGGCAGGACGTGATAGCAATACGTGAAAAAATGTTCCTTTCTCTTACCATAGACCACCGCGTGATAGACGGTGCTTTGGGTGGACTATTTGCCAAACGAGTAGTGGAGTATATGGAAAATTGGAATACAGAAATAGAATTTTAGTCATTATAATTATAAGCATTAAAAAAGGCGTCCTTATTAGGACGCCTTTTTTTGTGTATGGAATGTTGTTTAGCACAAAGACTCTATCACTTTCATGATGTCTTGTCCTAAATCATCGGCTTCTTTTTGTGTTTTAGCCTCGGTGTAAATACGGATGATAGGCTCGGTATTGCTCTTACGTAGGTGAACCCAGCTTTCAGAAAAGTCTATTTTTACTCCGTCTATGGTGCTGACACGTTCAGATGAATATTTTTCTTTCATCTTAGACAATATGAGGTCAACGTCTATCTCTGGTGTGAGGCTCACTTTGGCTTTGCTCATGTAGTAAGCAGGAAGTTCTTTTTTAAGCTCGGACATCTTTATCTTTTTATGTGCCAAATGAGAAAGGAACAGCGCCACACCTACCAGAGCATCGCGTCCGTAGTGCAGTTCTGGATAGATGATACCTCCGTTTCCTTCGCCGCCTATTACGCAGTGATTTTTCTTCATCATAGCCACAACGTTTACCTCTCCTACGGCTGATGCTTCGTAAGAGCCCCCATGAGCTTTTGTTACATCTGCCAATGCACGTGAAGATGACATATTGCTTGCTGTGGATAGTGTGCCTTTGGAGTGAGACAAAACGTAATCTGCCACCGCTACTAGTGTGTATTCTTCTCCGAACATTTCTCCTGTTTCGTCCATGAAAGCCAAACGGTCAACGTCTGGGTCTACCACTATACCTATGTCGGCACCGTCTTTGGCTATAACGTCAGCTATGCCAGTGAGGTTTTCTTTTAGAGGTTCTGGGTTGTGAGCAAAATGACCATTTGCGCGTTCGTTCAAGACTTTAACGTCTTTTACACCTAATGCTTCCAACATAGCTGGGATAGCTATTGCTCCTGTGGAGTTTATTCCATCTACCACCACTTTGAAGCCTGCGCGTTTTATAGCTTTGGCATCTACAAGAGGTAGAGCCATCACCATTTCAACGTGTCTTTTTATACCTTTTTCGAAACTCACCACATTGCCTATTTCATCTACGTCTGCATATAAATAATCGTCTGCTTCGGCGGTTTTGAGTATCTGTGCGCCTTCTTTGGCATCCAAAAATTCACCATCTTTGTTTAGAAGTTTCAGCGCGTTCCATTGTTTAGGGTTGTGGCTGGCTGTTATGATAATACCTCCGTCAGCATGGTGGTATGTAACCATAAGTTCTACCGTAGGGGTGGTGGATAGTCCAAGGTCTATAACGTCTATACCCATACCTTGAAGGGTGGATACTACCAATGTCTGAACCATAGGTCCTGATATTCTGGCATCTCGTCCTATTACTACGGTGATACGTTTTTTGTCTTTACTCTGTTTTTTAAGCCATGTGGCATAAGAAGATGCAAATTTTACTGTGTCCAAAGGAGTTAGCCCTTCGCCAACAGGTCCGCCTATGGTACCGCGGATACCTGAAATAGATTTTATAAGAGACATATTTTTAAGTTTAAAGATTATTCGTAATATTCATAAGAACGTTCCAAAAAGTCAACTTGCATACCCATGCTTATTCCCATACGGGATGTCCAGTTGTCTTTTTCATCATAAGAATTGTATTTGTACTCAAACGGTATGCCTTTTTCACCAAAGAGTTCATCTACTGTTTCAGTACTGGAAAGATAACCTTTTTCGTTATAAGTGATGAGGCGTTTAGAGCCTTTGTCTGTGTTGTTGGTAAAAGAAGTGCTTTGTGAAAGCTGCCCAAGGTGATTGTAAACGTTTTTTATGATGATGACAGTTTCGCCTTTGTCATTTTTTACAACTTCCTTTTCTACTTTGCCTATACTGTTATAGGAAAAATTACGGCTGCCTTCTTCTTTGTTTGTCTTAGTGTCTACGGTGATTATGGAACTGACCTGACCTTTTAAATTATAACTGTATTTTTTGATAGCTACCAGCTCTGTACCCTTATAACAATCAATATTTTGCAGAATACTATCTTTGTCATAAACATATTTTTGAGTGTAGTTATCTTCTTTTGCTATGACTCTTATGTTAGTTATGCGTCCATGAGTGTCAAAGTCAAAAACGCGTGCTACGTCATAGTCGGTACGCTCTTTCTGCTCGGTAGAATCTTGTTCATCAGATACTGTTTCCGCATCCAACACAAACTCAGTCATTTGTTTCACGTGTCCTTTTATGTTCATGGATTCAGCATCGGAAATGTAAGCAGCTTTACCACAACCAGAAAGTAAAAGTAAGGCTGAGAATAGCGATAAATAAATATTTTTCATTTTTATAAGTATGTTTAAGTATTCATTATGGAAAAAATCATCTCCTTATATATATCGTACACGGAAATGTTGCCAGCGTCTACACCCTTAGCTTTGAGGTCTATGGTTCGCAGTATATCTATGGCGCGTACAGACTGTTTGAGATTGTAAAACTGAGCAGCCGTTTGGTAGTCTTTGGCAAAAAAAGGATTTACTCCCAAAGCCTTGGCTACCCCAGCGGGAGATTTGTCAGGACTGTTGTGATATAGTATCATTTTTGAGAAAAAACCAAAAAGAATAGCCACAGT
The DNA here is from genome assembly GCA_028709885.1 of Flavobacteriales bacterium. Classification (GTDB taxonomy): domain Bacteria; phylum Bacteroidota; class Bacteroidia; order Flavobacteriales; family UBA1820; genus Merdimorpha. The sequence goes on along the minus strand of JAQUTH010000057.1, from coordinate 2,481 downwards.
AGCTATCGGGCTACCATCTTTACTGGTGGAAAAATATTCAGCTATGCGTATAGCCTTGGCAGCATCACGGGTGGCAACAGCTTTTTGCATCTCAAAATTGTTGAAATCACGAGAAATGCCTATGTATTTTTCTACCGCCTCAGGTGAAAGAGTACTACCAGAAGGCAACACCAATGTTAGTTTTTCTATCTCAGAAGCTATGCGAGAAAGGTCTGTACCGAGACTTTCCACCATCATAGTCATGGCTTTTTGAGTAAGAGCAATGCCTTTTTTTTCCAATGTATCTTTTATGAAAACAGGAATATCACTCTCATAAACTCTCGGACTTTCAAAAATGACACCATTTTTGGCAAAGGATTTGTAAACACTTTTGCGTTTGTCCATGTTTTTGCCTTTGTAGCACAAAACGAGTGTAGTGAACGAAGCGGGCGAAGAAGCGTAAGACTGCAATTTGTCTATTGAACTATCCAAATCCTGCGCCTCACGCACTATGATGAGCTGTCTGTCAGTCCCCATAGGAAAACGTGTAGCAGTGTCAGCTATTTCCTGAACCGACGTAGAAGCTCCGTATAAAATAGTCTGGTTGAAGGCTTTTTCCTCCTCTGAAAGTATCTTTTCCTCTAAAAAAGACGACACCACATCTATATAATAAGGTTCTTCGCCCATGAGTAAATATAGCGGTGCAGGGTGAGCCAAAGCGTCTTTTTCTAATTGAGCTATCTTTATATCTTGATTCATTTTGTTTTCTTCACGAAAATAATTGTCGTATCTTTACACCCTAAGGTATGTAACACACGAGCATTTAGAATGATAAAGTTAAATCTTCCCATTTATTCTCATCGCATCAAAAGTAATGAAAAAGGAGCGGATATTTACGATATAATACGAAAAAAATATGTCCATCTTTCTCCCGAAGAATGGGTGCGTCAAAATTTTATCCAGTACCTTATAAACGAAAAAGGTTGCCCCAAAGGGCTTATGAGCGTGGAAAGAGCATTGAAGGTAAATAATATGCCACGTCGAGCCGATATAATAGTGCATGATAAAAACGGACAAAGCCTCATCATAGTGGAGTGTAAAGCCCCAGATGTGTCCATAACTCAGACTACAATGGACCAAGCGGTGGCTTATCACATGAGTGTTGGAGGTAAAATAATATGCCTAACCAATGGTCTTTGCCACATATATGCCATGATAGATAATGAGAATAAACGTTTTTTTTATTTGAAAGAATTGCCAGAGTATCAGTCTCTTATAGAGCAAATAGACGTTGTGGAAAATAAAGTTTAAAAAAGGTGAATTATTTTGAAAAAGGGGTTGTCTATGTGATAAATAATTCGTTACTTTGCGCTCTGCAAAGAAGCATAAAATTAAATAAAAGTCATACAAGAAATGTCAAAGATTTGTGATCTTACCGGTAAAACGGCATTGAAAGGGAATAATGTTTCTCACGCTATGAACAGAACAAAGCGTAGATTTAACCTCAATCTGAAGAAGAAACGTTTTTATATCCCAGAAGAAGGAAGATGGATAACCTTGAAAGTATGTGCAAAAGCACTGAAAACCATCGATAAAAAAGGTATTTACCAAGTCCTTTTGGACGTGGAGAAAAACGGATTTATCAAATAGTCCGTTCACGGGGTAAATAATTAAAACAGTTTAAAACACTAAGCAAAATGGCTAAGAAATCAAAAGGCAATCGCATACAGGTCATATTGGAGTGCACTGAACACAAAGCATCAGGAATGCCTGGTACTTCACGTTACATCACTACCAAAAACAAAAAGAACACACCTGACCGTCTTGAGTTGAAAAAATACAACCCAATCCTAAGACGTTACACCATACACAAAGAGATAAAATAAGATAGTATCTTAAAAAATATACACAGAAAATGGCAAAGAAAGTTGTTGCAACACTGCAAACGTCCACCAAAAAGCTTACCAAAGCTATTAAGATGGTGAAATCTCCTAAAACAGGCGCTTATACATTCGTAGAAAAAGTTATGAATGGTGATGAAGTAGACGCTTGGCTAAAAAGCAAATAATAAAACCTTTACTCCAAAAGGTCTTATATACATTTCCCCTTTGTGGGTACAAAAACAAAAGTCGCTTACCAAAAAATAAGCGGCTTTTTGTCGTATCGTAGAGCAAGCAAGAAAAGCAACTAAAAAATACAGCAATGGGATTTTTCAAAAAAATATTCACTTCATCCTCACCATCGCCAACCGATGAGGCAGCAGAACAAGAAGCACAGCAAGTCCTTTCCAAAGGACTTGAAAAATCAAAGACATCGTTCTTTGAAAAAGTAAAACGCTTCGTTGCCGCCAAAGACACCATAGACGATGATACTCTGGATGAATTGGAAATGGCACTCATATCATCAGACGTAGGAGTGGACACCACTGTAAAGATAATAGACCGTATAAAAGAGCGAGTACAAAGAGACAAATATCTGGGAAGTAATGAGTTAGATAAGATA
>JAQUTH010000056.1 GCA_028709885.1 Flavobacteriales bacterium | reverse complement strand
ATGGTCTGTCTTAGTTATGTTATCTACCGTGAGGCTGTCTATTATCTCATGAGCTATGGTGGTCTTGTAGGTCTGAACCTGTGGTTGTCCGTCTTCTTGCTCTGCTTCCACTGTTTCTTCTATCACTATGGGCATATCTCCATGTATGAGCATGACACGCACTATGTCTTTTTCCAGCTCTTTGATAGGCTGTAAAGGGTCTTTTTCTTCCTCTTTTGACACCGAAAGACGCGCGGCAGCAGATGCCTTCTGGGCTGCTTTTTGTGCCTGCTGAGCATACTCATAGTTGTTTTTTTTATCTATCTGAGCCAGTTCCCTAAAAAGAGAAGACTCAGACACATCCATTATTCTGGAACATTCTTTAAGATACAATTCCCTTTTTATATGGTCCGATATTTTAGCTATGGAAACCACTATCTCTCTCACCAAACGAGATTTGAGTATTGGGTCGCCCTGCGCTTCCTCCAAAAGCATCTTGGCTTTGAAGTCTATAAAGTCCGTTTTCTCAGTCTCCAAATATTCTTTTAACTCTGCCGATGTGTGTTTTCTGGCAAAAGAATCTGGGTCATCTCCGTCAGGAAAAGTAAGTACACGAACGTTCATGTCTGCACTCAGGAGCATATCTATACCTCTGAAAGATGCTTTTATACCCGGAGTATCCCCGTCATACAGCACAGTGATATTCTGTGTGAGGCGTTTTATCTGCCGTATCTGCCCTTCTGTGAGCGAAGTACCACTGGAAGCCACCACGTTTTCCACCCCACTCTGGTGCATGGAAATAACGTCCATGTATCCTTCTACCAGATAACAAGCATCACTTTTTATTATAGCGTTTTTGCTCTGAAAAAGACCGTATAGAATATCGCTCTTGTGGTATATATCGCTCTCTGGCGAATTGAGATATTTGGCTATGGTTTTTTCGCCCAACATGGTGCGCCCACCAAAACCTGCCACACGTCCCGAAAAAGTATGTATCGGGAAGATGACACGCCCACGGAAACGGTCATTGTAACGCCCGTCCTCACGGTGAATAGACAGTCCTGTTTTTTCCAAAAACTCAGCCTTGTAACCTTTTTTAAGAGCTGCATCGGTAAACGCACTCCACCCTTCTGGGCTGTATCCCAAAGCAAATTTTTCTATACTCCCATCCGATATGCCACGGGAATGGAAATATGTGAGTGCTATGTTTCGTCCGTCGGCAGTATCATGAAGCTGTTGTTTGAACCAATCGGCTGCATACTGCGTTACCACATACAAACTGTCCCTCTCTTCGGCCTCGGCTTTTGCTTGGTCTGAAAGAGCGGTTTCTTCTATGTCTATGTTATATTTTTTGGCTATATAACGTATAGCGTCAGGATATGAACAATGTTCCATTTCCATGACAAAAGTAACGGCATTTCCCCCTTTGCCAGAAGAAAAGTCTTTCCAAATGCCCTTGGACGGTGATACCATAAAAGACGGCGTTTTTTCATCGGCAAAAGGAGAAAGACCTTTGTAGTTGGCTCCTGAGCGTTTTAACTGCACAAAATCACCTATCACCTCGTCTATCTGCAATACTGAAAAAACCCTATCTATCGTTTCTCTTGATATCATTATTTTACGCCAATATTTGTTCTAATATTTTCTGTGTTATAAGGTACGTAGGACGTACTCCCGTTTCACCCAAAGGTCCTGATGCCAAGGTTAGAGACGTATCCAGAGGACAGTCCGATGCGTAATATGCGTAACGCAAAATCACGTCTTTTGATATGTTGTTGCGGATACGGGAATGTGCCTGTATAGCTTTTTGGTAGTGAGCTCCTTCCATTTCCAGCCCTATGGCGTGCCATGATGAGCGGAGGAAAAATTCCAAAACATCTTTGTTTTGCAACGATGTGCCAAGAACAGATATCATCGTTCCTGTGCATACATTAAGTCCTGAACCTTCAAAATCTACTTCACTCAGAGCATTGTCAAAAGGGTAGTTGTCCGCTGTCCCTTCAAACATATGAGCTGTTGGTATCATTATGTCGCCTTTACCGCCACAGAGTATGCCTGCTTTGCCCATTATGGATATGGAGCGCACGTCAAGTTTATGTTTTTCATGCTCGGCTTGTTCTATCGGGCGGAGAAGTTCGTCCATTATCTCATACGCTTGTTCGCCAAAGGCATAGTCTATAACTATGATAACTGGTGCTTCTTCTTCTGGCATGTCTTTGTATTTTTTGGAAATGGACGGCATTTTCTTGGTATCAAATACCTGAACATCTACATCTGCGCCCGTGGTATCTTTTATGCGTGTCATTCCGTTTTCCTGCGCATAAGCTGTTATTATTTTCATCAGCGAACGGCTTTCATCTTTTGACAACACTGTGTAGATGTCTTCTGGGACTTTTTTACCAGCATCTTCCAGAGCGTCTTTGGCAAAGAGTATATTCATCACGCTGTGCATATTGGCACTAATGATGTGCAACGGGCGGAAAGCTACTCCTATGGATACCATAGCTTCTTTGAGTGCCGACGCCCACATTTCTCCGTGTATGTGGTGTCCTATGCGCTCACGTAGTATGGGAGAAAAAGATATTTCACGCTTTTTGTTTTCAGTTACTTCCTGTATGGAGAGTAGCCCAAGATAATACACTATCTTAAAAATCCTGTCTGAGTCTTCATCGGTGGAAAATTTTTCACGTGCCGTGATTACTTCTTCAAATGAACGCCCTAAGAGTGTGGCGAGGTACGTTATGTATATGTCTCTATTTTTATCGGTCAGTTCTTCACCAGATACGATGAGTTCCTCCAATTTTTTCCATTCACGGGAAAAAACTCCTGGTACTGGCATAGCGTGGTGCATTATCTTTGAGGCTTCGTTATACAGAAATGTCAAGTGGGATAATGAATCGTAAATATCACTGCGTCCGTGTGTTATCTGTATATTCATTTGGTCTGGGTCTATACGGAAACAGCTATGACGACGCCGTGGAGGTATTATAGCATCAAAAGAGCTTTCGTATCCTTCTTCGCTGGTGAAGTGTATGTATTGGCATTGTTCTATGCCCATGGGTAGGCGGTCAAGAACGTACATTAGTCCGTCAAGCTCCACTTTTTCAGGGTCAGTTATGCTGCCGTATATTTCTGGCGATAGTGTCAGTAGAGATTTTGCCAATGCTTGTCCGGATACGCCTCCGGGTTTGTAAAATCCTCGGTTGAGCATATGGCGCATTGTTACGTATAATTTTTCTATGGCACTGCTGGATTCTTGTGCGCGGGTTCGTTTTAATTGTGCTGACATGGCTCGTTTATTTTGCTTTACCACAAATGTAGTGATTTATTCTCAAAATAGTATGCGGTATATGTTTTTGAGGTTTTTTAAACTAACGAGAGGCTTTTTTGTAGAAAAAAGCCTCTCGTATGATACATAAAAGAGCGGAAAACGGGACTCGAACCCGCGACACCGACCTTGGGAAGGTCGTACTCTACCAACTGAGCTATTTCCGCAAAAGACTACACAAAGTTAACCTTTTTGACATTACGATGTCTCGTTTTACAACATTTTTATTTTACTGATGATAGCCTGCGCCATTTTTCTATTTGCCTGATGCGTCCACCCGCCTATGTGAGGAGTCAAAACAACACGGTTACTGTTTTGCAAATAGCGGAAAGCCTCGGGAAGCTCACCTGCAAAAAAGTTTTCAAACGAAGACTTTTCATACTCCAAAACATCCAACGCCGCACCTATCACCTCGCCATTTTCCATAGCACGCACCAACGCCTGTGTATCACAGCACGCACCACGGGCAGTATTGATGAAATATATAGGTTTTTTAAACTCTGAAAAGAAATCCGCATTTATCATACCACGGGTAAGAGGAGTCAAAGGGACATGAAGACTCACAATATCAGCCTTTTCCCACAGTTCCTCCAACGAAGCTTTCCGAGCATACTCATCTGAATAATCGCCCTCCTTTATATCATAAGCCAACACCTCTTTTGGACGAAAACCACTGATACAACGAGCAAAAGCACCTCCCATATTGCCATAACCTATAATACCTACCGTTGTACCCTGTATCTCATAACCACGGTTGCCCTCGCGTATCCATTTACCTGTGCGAACCTCATGGTCTGCTATTAAAATCCTGCGCATAAGTGTCAGAAGCATACCAACGGCGTGTTCTCCCACTGCCTCGCGGTTACCCTCAGGAGCTGCTATCAGTTTTATACCCTTTGTCTGAGCATACTGACAATCTATATTTTCAAGTCCAGCACCTACGCGAGCTATAAATTTAAGATTAACCCCGGCATCCAAAAACTCTCGGTCTATCTTGAAACGACTACGAATGATAAAACCATCGTACAGGTGAAGGTCTTTTTGGACTTGTTCCTTTGGACGCTCATCATCCAATGTGCACTCATGTCCTTCATCTGTGAGTGTATCCCACAAATATTGGTCTGTGGTATCTATAAAAAGTATTTTCATCGTAATTTTTGTTTTTACAAAATTAGTTTTTTTTCTTTACAGAAATACCAAATATTTAAAAAGAAAAAGGTCTCCCGAAGAAGACCTTATGAGCGGAAAACGGGATTCGGACCCGCGACCCCCACCTTGGCAAGGTGGTGCTCTACCACTGAGCTATTTCCGCATTTGCGAGTGCAAATATAGTAACGTTTTTTCTTTTCTGCAAAAAAAATAAACCATTTATTAGTTTTTAGCACAAAAAGAGACTCTTTTTCTATATTTTTGTCTTACCAAAAGAACAAAAATAATGAAAGTATTACTCATAAACGGTAGTCCACACCCACACGGATGCACTTACACGGCACTAAAAGAAATAGCTGACGAGCTTGGAAAAAGAAACATAGACACCGAAATATTCCACACAGGCAATAAACCCGTGATGAGCTGTATGGCTTGTGGCAAATGCAAAGCCACCCACCGCTGTATTTATGACAATGACGTGGTAAACACCATGATAGAAAAAGCCGAAAAAGCAGACGGATTCATCTTTGGTTCGCCAGTACACTACGCCGCACCCAGCGGAATGATAACAGCCGTTCTCGGTAGAGCATTTTACGCCGCCCGCCCAGCCTTCACTTATAAACCAGCAGCCAGCGTGGTATCTGCCCGTCGCGCAGGTACAACAGCAGCCTATGACCAGCTAAACAAATTCATCGGCATAACAGAAATGCTCATGGTACCGTCCCAATACTGGAACATGGTACACGGAATGACACCGGAAGACGTTAAAAAGGACGAAGAGGGATTGCAAATAATGCGCACTCTTGGTAGAAACATGGCTTGGATGCTCAATATCTTGGATTTGGCAAAGAAAAACGGGGTGGAAACACCATGCGAAGAGCCTCGCCAAAGCACCAATTTCATAAGATAACCTCTGTGCAATGCCATATGAGCGCGGTATAAAAAAAGGCTTTTATTTATTATGTAAATAAATTACCTTTGCACAAATATTCCATATTGTACCATGGACGATAATCAGTATAAAGTAGCAGTTATAGGAGGTGGCTCATGGGCTACCGCAATAGTCAAAATGCTATGCGAAAACCTACCGAAAGTAGGGTGGTATGTGCGTTCTGAGCAGGTAGTGGAACACATCCTGCAAGACCATCACAACCTCAACTACCTCTCATCGGTAGAGTTTGATACAGACAAACTATACATCAACACAGATATAAATGACGTGATATCTCGCGCCGAAGTGGTTATTTTTGCAGTACCTTCTGCCTTTGTGGTCAAAGAACTCCGAGGAATAAAAGTCCCAATGAGGGAAAAACTCCTTTTCTCCGCCATAAAAGGACTCGTACCAGAAAAAAACATAGTCATAGGGCAATATCTCTCCAAAAAATTCAAGGTAGCTCCTTCTCACATAGGAGCTATAACAGGTCCTTGCCACGCCGAAGAAGTAGCCATGGAACGTCTTTCTTATCTTACAGTTGCCTGTCCTAATGAACATTACGCCACGCAGGTAGCACAGTATATTTCTTGCCCTTATATAAAATGCAAATTATCTAAGGATGTAGCAGGAGTGGAATACGCCGCCATAACCAAAAACATATACGCCATAGCAGCTGGCATAGCACACGGGCTCAACTATGGAGATAATTTTCAGGCTGTCCTCATGTCCAATTCCATACGTGAAATGGACCGTTTTTTAAATGCTGTATATCCAACAGAACATCGCAACATAATGGATTCTGCATATTTGGGAGACCTTTTGGTAACAGGATACTCATATTTTAGCCGTAACCGTATGTTCGGTACTATGTTAGGAAAAGGCTACACCGTAAAAAGTGCCATGTTAGAAATGAATATGGTAGCCGAAGGATACTACGCTACATACGGCGTGTACCAGCTTATGCGTCAATATGACATCGATATGCCTATCTTGGAGACAATATACAGCATACTTTACGACGGAAGAGACAGACGTTCCAAATTCCAACGTCTGACAGAACTTTTGGACTAAGCCCATATATCTAAAACCCATAATTTTGACACCTGAAAGCACCACAAAAAATTACGTCATCCTTGTAGATGATAACGACCACCCAATAGGGCGAGCAGAAAAAATGCAAGCTCACCAAAACGGAGGGCTGCTACATCGTGCTTTCTCTGTCATCATCTTTGATACCAAAGGGCGCATAATGCTCCAAAAACGCGCTGCCACCAAATACCACTCACAGAGCCTTTGGACTAACACCTGCTGTTCTCATCCTTTTCCATGTGAAAAGACAGAAGATGCCGCACACCGCCGTCTGATGGAAGAAATGGGGTTTGACACACAGCTAAAAGAACTTTTCTCATTTCGGTACTCAGCATTGCTGGATACAGGACTCACTGAAAACGAATATGACCACGTTTTGGTAGGGACTTTTGACTCTACACCTGCATGCAATCCCAAAGAAGTACAAGATTGGTGCTGGATAAACACGGATGAACTAAAAAAAGACATCTTAGAATATCCCGAAAAATACACTGAGTGGTTTAAAATCATAATAAACGAATATTTCAATTTTTTGGAAAAAGACAATAAAAAAATATAAACATGAAAGTAGGTATCATAATGGGTAGCGACTCAGACCTTAAAGTCATGACTCCCGCCGCAGAAGTATTGAAAGAATTAGGAGTTGATGTGGAAATGGATGTAATGTCCGCACACCGCACACCAGAGAAAGTTTTGGATTACTCACGTGGCGCATATAAAAGAGGTGTCAAAGTCATCATAGCAGGTGCTGGCGGAGCAGCTCACTTGGCAGGTGTAGTGGCAGCAGTTAGCCCTCTGCCTGTAATAGGCGTACCTATCAAATCCTCCAACTCCATAGACGGCTGGGACAGTATCCTTTCTATGCTTATGATGCCTTCTGGGGTACCAGTAGCAACAGTAGCTCTTGACGGTGCTAAAAACGCTGGAATACTTGCCGCACAGATGATAGCCACTGGCGATGAAGCTCTTTTACAACGTCTTATAGAGTATAAAGAAGCCATGAAAGAAAAGGTTGAAAAAGCATCTGCCAAAGTACGCTCGGGATATTGAGTATAAAAAAGACAGCCCTCTTATTTATAATAAAAAATTTGCTTATTTTTGCCAGACAAAAAGTTTGTGTTACACTGGTGTAACAGACTGCTTGTGTGGCAAATAATAGTTATTAAAACAGTAGCGGAAAATTGAAAAAAACATTTTTCTCATCCTCACGCAGGGAACATCTTTTCATTCCTATACGCATCTGAGTTTTTCTCAGAAATGCGGTACACTTTATTAATTAATCATAGGAACACATAGTTCAGGAATGAAAACAAACTACATAGACCTTATAGACCAAACATTCTATTTCCCTCAGGACGAATTTGACTTAAACGGAGACAACCTCACTTTTCACGGTGTTGACCTGATGTCTCTAATAGAAAAATATGGCACTCCATTGCGTCTGACATATCTTCCTCGCATATCTCACAACATACAGCGAGCCAAAAAGATATTTGCCAAGGCAATGAAGAAAAACAGTTACCAAGGCTCATATAATTACTGCTACTGCACCAAAAGTTCACATTTCAGCTTCATACTACATGAAGCCTTGAAAAACAACATCCATATAGAGACATCATCCGCTTTTGACATACCAATAGTGGAAAAACTCATAGAAGAGGGACACCTTGCCAAAGATAGTTACATCCTTTGTAATGGATTTAAACGCGGGGCATACATTGAAAACATTGCTCGTCTTATAAAAAAAGGGCACAAAAACACCATACCGATAATAGACAACGAGGATGAGATAGACTATCTCAGCGAGGCTATTGATGAACCATTTGAAATAGGAATACGCATAGCATCGGAAGAAGAGCCAAAATTTGCATTCTACACATCGCGTCTGGGTATAAAATACCGAGACATAGCACCATTATACCGCAAAGTGATAAAAACGCACCCTAAGGCTCGCCTTAAAATGCTACACTTTTTTATCAATACTGGCATAAAAGACAGCTCTTACTACTGGAATGAACTATCAAAATGTCTAAAAGTATATGCCGACCTTAAAAAAGACTGCCCAGAACTTGACAGTTTGAACATAGGCGGAGGCTTCCCTATCAAAAACTCTCTGGCTTTTGAGTATGACTACCAATATATGGCAGACGAGATAATAAGCCAGATAAAACTCATGTGCGAAGACCGTGAGATACCTGTGCCTAACATTTTCACAGAATTTGGCACTTTTACCGTAGGCGAGAGTGGGGCTACTATTTATCAGGTGATGCACCAAAAAGAGCAGAATGACCGTGAGCGTTGGGATATGATAAACTCTTCGTTCATGACCACCATGCCAGACACATGGGCTATCAACCAGCGTTTTGTTCTTTTACCAATAAACCGTTGGAGAGACCCATACGAACGCGTACTAATGGGTGGTCTTACTTGTGATTCAGACGATTACTACAACTCTGAACAGCACGTAAACGCCATTTATATGCCTAAGTTCAGTGAGAAAAAACCTTTATATATCGGATTTTTTAATAACGGAGCTTATCAAGATGCTTTGGGTGGCGTTGGTGGACTTCAACATTGTCTTATACCTCAGCCTCAGCACATCATCATAGACCGAGACGAGAATGACAATATCACAGAACGCGTTTTCCATAGCGAACAGACTGCGGAGGATTTTATGAAGATACTCGGTTATATGTAATAAATGCGGTGAAAAGCTATGGCAAACAGCTTTTTTCAATGTTTTTTCATATTTTTTCACAGAAAATTTGGAAGTTTGAAAAAAATAGCCATATCTTTGCACCACCAAAAAGGGTACCCTAGCTCAGTTGGTAGAGCAAAGGACTGAAAATCCTTGTGTCCCTGGTTCGATTCCTGGGGGTACCACTTTCAAAGCATCAGCGATAGCTGATGCTTTTTTTATGTATGCCTGCAAAGTATTGAAATACACCTAACATTATTATTTATAAAATAATAATGGCAAAAAACAGCGCACAATATATTATGACGTATATTTTGTGTTAATTAATAAAAATATTTTAATAGAATAGCCTTCTTCTCGTAAAATAATTTTAACTTTGACATCGGTAACTCATTTCAAATTCTAAGATGAAAAACATTTTTTTTGTTATTATAACAGCAATGTTAGCTGTTTCTTGTGTCAAAACAAACTCAGACACCACAAAAGTAAAGACTGACATCTCCGCCATAGAGTCATTTACTTCATACTCTGTGCCTGTAAAAGACGGCATGACAACCATAGTTACCACAGGGGAAGACACTCTTGCTGTTACATCATCTCAAATGATGATTTCGGTGCCAAAAACCGCAGATTTGAAAGTAAAATACACCTCAGAAGATATATACAGCCATTTTTCTTACGGAGAATACTGGCAATACTTGTCTTTTGAAGACACCAAAAAAGGGGACTATGACTATAACGACATAGTACTTCATGCCCGCGTTAGAAACGACAGAATATTAATGAATGATGGCGTTTTTCATTACAAGCACAGTGTTTCCGTACAGCCAGTGGCATTGGGTAGTGCTGTGAAGATAAGTCTTGGCATACTGTACAAAAAATATGCTACTGACGCTAACGTTTCAGAAGCTATCTTGGTGGAGGATTGTCGTGCTACCCTTTTCAATGGTGTTGCTTACTTTCCTATAAACACAGACAAAAGTACAGCTGCTGTGAGAATATCAAGCAAATTGACCAAGTTCTTTGAAATAGTAAATGATAGCCAAGAGTTCCCAGTAGTGTGGTTTATAGAAGCGGGCGGAGTACGTCTTTACGCAGCCTCTACCAATTTTTCATCTAATACAAATATGGAAATGCTAAATGAAGATGGTTACCCTTACGGTATTTCAATGACTACCAAATGGGACTACCCTACCGAAAAATGTAATATAACAAAAGCATATCCAGGTTTTGAAAAATGGCTCAAAACCGGTAAAGAGAATGACTTATTATTAGCTAAAAACATGAATTTTTGTTTCCCAGCCTGCCCTTCTAAGGGTTCTGGTCTTATAGACCTATGGTACTGGGAATACTGATATTTTTACTAAGGACTTTGTAAGGGAGCTACATAGCTCCCTTTTCGTTATCCACAATGGTAAAAAATTCACTTAAAGACATCTGGTGTATTTCCAGTATTTTTATAAGCATCTTCATGGTAAAGTTCTGTCCGTTCTCTATACGCCAATAGCTTACTCTGTTCAAAGAATTTTCATATGCAAAGATTTCAGCGCTGGTATAGCCCTTTCTTTTTCTAAGCATACGGAGAGTTTCTCCAATGTTTTTCATGTAAATATCTATGTCTATGTGCTTTTTGTTCATGTCTAGTTTTTGGTAAAGGTACTCTTGTAACATCTTTTCAATAGCCTCAATAATTAAAGGTGGGTTCTAATAATTATATTTTTTGAGATACTTATTCCGCCAGAGCCCTTTATGCGGGATGCACCTCATTTCTTTTATCGCAAATATAATAAAAATCTGTTATAGCTTGGCTCCCCCCT
>JAQUTH010000055.1 GCA_028709885.1 Flavobacteriales bacterium | reverse complement strand
CAGGTTGTTTGGACACCATAGCCACAGACCACGCCCCACACACATTGGAAGAGAAAAAACAACCATATCTCTCTTGCCCTTCTGGTGGTCCTATGATACAACACTCACTACCTGCTATGTTAGCAGAAGTGGCAAAAGGGCGTATATCTCTACCTGAGATGGTGGAAAAAATGAGTCATAACCCTGCCCGCTTATTTGGAATGGAGCATCGCGGATACGTTCGCGAGGGATATCATGCGGATTTGGCAATAGTGGAATTTAATTCACCTTGGCGCGTTCACCGCGAAGGCATCCTGTACCAATGTGGTTGGAGTGCTTTTGATGGTAGAATGTTCCCTGCCCGTGTCAATACCACTATCGTAGGTGGTCAGATAGCTTTTTCCAACGGTAAACCTCACGTTCACAGTGGTGCAAAAGCCATAGTATTTGAACGTTAATAAAATATAAGTATGAATAACCATAGATTTTGTCATACCTTTGTCCAACTATTTGTCATTGTTGTGCTTACATTTTGCGCAGCAGGTTGCAAATATCATTACATAGAAAAACCTGAAAGGCTTTTATCTCATGATGAAATGGTAGACATAATCTGTGAAATGGCTTATATCAATGCCGTTTATGACAGAGGCGGTTTTACCACGGACTCTACGCTGTCCAAGATAGGAAGAAATGCTTTTTATGAACGTCTGTACCGCAAATACGGCATCAATAGAGAGATTTTGGAACAAAACAACACCTATTACTATGAGTACAGTAAAGAGTATATGAGCATATACAAAGACGCTATGGACCGCATCAAAGCTATGGAAAATGACGAACTGGAAGGCCAGCGTCGTGCCGAGGAAGCCATAGAAGCTGCCGCCCGCGCTAAGATAAAAGCACAAGAAGACTCTGTCCGTTCCAAGGAAGTGGAGGACAGTCTCATCTTGGCACGTGAGGATAGTACAATGGCTGCACATCGCAAAGGTAAAAATGAAGAAGAAGAAACTCCTCAGACAGAAGAGATCCCAACATGGGGACATTATTGATAAGATATGAATAATATACATCCTTACAACGCTAAGATACTGCTTTTCGGAGAGTATGGCATCATAAAAGATGCCATGGGGCTATCTATACCTTATGATTTTTACAAAGGGGCATTGGTTTTTTCGCCACTAATGACAGAGAGTGAAAGACAGTCCAACGCCGAAATATTGAAATTTTGTCATTGGATAAAAGAACTGAACAACGATGCTTCTTTCACCGCCAAGATAGATACCGACGCTATGGAAAAAGACCTTCAAAACGGTCTATATTTTAACTCATCCATACCTCTTGGATATGGTGTGGGTAGTTCTGGCGCGGTAGTTGCTGCCATATATTCCCGTTATGCCCTTAAAGCCATACCTTCGGTCAATATTTCTGCTGCGCAAATAATAGAGCTTAAAAACACTTTGGGACGGATGGAGAGTTTTTTTCATGGAAAAAGTTCAGGTCTTGACCCTCTTATCTGCTACCTAAACCTGCCTATTTTGATACGTTCAAAAGAAGAGATAAGCCCTGTTGGCATACCAGAACAAGACCAAAATGGACGTGGCGCTATCTTTCTATTGGACACTGGACAGATACACTCCACTGGCGGGCTTATAGACATTTTCTTTGAAAAAATGAAAAATAAAGGTTTCCGCAAAATGCTAAAAGATGAATTTAGCACTCTAAGCGAAGCCTGCATAGATGCTTTTCTTCACGGAAAAAACGCTTCTCTTATGGAAAACATGAGAGGACTTTCCAAAGTAGTTTTTGAACACTTCTCACCTATGATACCACAAGAAATACGTTCTCTGTGGCTAAAAGGATTACAAACAGACTCTTACTACCTAAAACTATGTGGAGCAGGCGGTGGAGGTTTTATGTTGGGCTTTACCGAGGACTATACCAAGGCCAGCGAAATGCTCAAAGATTACAACACGCAACCTATCTACCGTTTTTAGTATGCACGCCCAGGGGATACCTTTCTCTGGCACCATCACCAAAATACTTGGGCTGATGACATTGACACGGGTGTACAACATAGCCGTGATAGCTACCGCACAATACATCAGCTGTATATATTTCTTTACTCATTCGGCACCAGATTTTTCGCCTCTTACAGACTGGCACTTTTTTATACTTGTGGTATGCACTTGGCTGATAGTGGGTGCTGGGTATATCATAAATTTTTTCTATGACAAGGAAAAAGACCTCCTTAACTACCCACGAAAAAGTCTTCTCAACAGCTCAATACGTCAAAATACCACCCTTAAAATATACCTCACTTTGAACTTCTTGGCCGTTATGATAAGTTACTTGGTATCTTTAAGGTCTGTATTTTTCTTTTCTGGTTATGCCTTTTTCATTTGGCTGTACTGCCACAAACTGAAAAACATACCACTTGTCTCTAACATCAGCATGGCTCTGCTGTCCATAACGCCTATTTTTGCCGTGTTTTTCTACCGAAAAGTACTGGAAATAGACATAGTGGCAGCGCATGGCATTTTTGTTTTCCTTGTATTGCTGTCTCTGTGGTTACTGAATGACCTTAAAAATCAATGGGGTGATGCTGTTATCGGTATAAAGACTTTTCCACTGGTGTATGGTGAGAAAAACGCTGTACGCTTATCCTCTGGGGCTCTTTTAATGACCGTTATTAGTGCTATTTTGGTTAGTGTGATAGAAAAAGAAAATGCTTTTTCCATTTATTTCATCTTTACAGCGTGCGTCATCTTGGTATGTGGCGCTATTTTATTTTTCTGTGAAAAAAAATGGCGTTATACAGTAATTTTCAACACCTTAAAGGTTTTAATCCTTATTGGGATATTGAGTATTCCTCTGCGAGAAATATTTTTCTAATTATTTTTCATTTTCAGTGTAACCAAAAGTTACTTTTCTGCGTATAATAATATGCATGGGTTTATAATGCCCCATTGAGAGTATAAATGAGACAACTTAAAATAACCAAACAGGTTACCAACAGAGAAACTGCATCTCTGGATAAATATTTGCAGGAAATAGGTAAAGTAGGGCTTATCAGTGCCGATGAAGAAGTAGACTTGGCACAACGAATAAAGGCAGGGGACCAGCGAGCACTGGATAAACTGACAAAAGCCAACCTACGTTTTGTGGTATCTGTGGCAAAACAGTACCAAAACCAAGGTCTTACCCTTCCAGACCTTATAAACGAAGGTAACCTCGGACTTATAAAAGCAGCACAACGTTTTGATGAGACTCGTGGTTTCAAATTCATATCATACGCCGTGTGGTGGATACGTCAGTCCATACTTCAAGCCTTGGCTGAGCAGTCCCGTATAGTGCGTTTGCCTCTGAACAAGATAGGTTCTATCAACAAGATAAACAAAAAATACGCCGAACTGGAACAGGAGCATGAACGCGCCCCTTCGGCAGAGGAAATAGCACAAGAGCTGGAAATGACCGAAGATGATGTAAAAGAGTCTTTGAAAAACTCAGGACGTCATATTTCCATGGATGCTCCACTGGTAGAGGGCGAAGATTCAAACCTTTACGACGTGCTAAAAAGTGGCGAAAGTCCAAATCCAGACAGAGAACTGATGAACGAATCTCTAAGAATAGAGATAGAACGCGCTCTGCAAACCCTTACCCCTCGCGAAGCAGACGTCATCCGTTTATATTTTGGACTGGGAGGTCAGCACGCTATGACATTGGAAGAAATAGGCGAAACATTTGACCTGACACGTGAACGCGTCCGCCAGATAAAAGAAAAAGCCATTCGTCGCCTTAAACACACATCAAGAAGCAAAATCTTGAAAACATATTTGGGATAACACACACTATTTATACACTGCGACGAGCAAATGCCGATAGATTTTTCCTAACGTACTTGCTCGTTTTTTTATTTAATCTCATGAAGAATTACAACATTCGCCGCGCTGTGTCTTCGGACGCAAAAGCTATCTTGGAAAAGATAAAAGAACTCGCCATACAGCACCACGCCTTGCCAATGATAGTATATACCGAACAAGACCTTCAAAAGATAGGTTTGGGTGCTAAAAACTCACAGTTTGAAGCCTTTGTAGCCGAAGACCAAGACAAAAACGTGATAGGTGTAGTCGTTTTCTTTTTCCGTTTTTCCACATGGAAAGGACCTTCCATACACATAGAAGACCTCATAGTGTCCCCTCAATGTCGTGGATGGGGTGTAGGTGCAGACCTTATGGATGCTGTGGTAGATTTTGCCAAAGAAAAAGGCTCAGACCGTATAGAACTGGATGTTGAGTCATCAAATGAAAAGGCAATTGCATTTTACAAGAAAAAAGGCTTTGAAGTAGACCAGTGGTACAGCGCAAAACTGTATTTGAACGAAAAATTATAAAGCGTAATACTCCCTCGCGCAAAAAAAGGCACCCTTGCCGGGTGCCTTTTGGTTTATAGATGATAAGTATTTGTTCTACCTTCTTTATCAGGGTTCAACGTAATGTTTATACCCATGCGTTTATACGCAGGTTCGGTATTTTTTGGTGCATTGGACTGCATTTTATCCCGCCCGCGAGGTGTTATGTGCATACCGATGCTAAGAGATGAAAAGACGTCCTCCACTGGTGATTCCATAGGAGAAAGTTCCTCTCCGGTAGTATTTAAATGCTCATTGGCGCTGCCAAAAGAATAACTCTGCTCCCGTGATATGCTTTTTCCAAAGTTTATACGTGGCATATCGTCGCTCTTTATGTTAAGAGTGAAAACGTTGTATTCTGTTTCTGTGCCATTTGTTTCTTTACGTAGCTGTTTTACAGACATATGAGATGTAAAAGGAGATACCGAATGCCCGTTTATAGGCAAATCAGTAGGTTTTATTTCCTCTTTTACTCTAACGTGTACTATCTGAGGAGTCTGTTTTTTCTTTTGCGTATCCTCAGGAAAACCAGATGTTACAAAGATGACTTTTATTTCTCCGTCTGCCAAATCTGGGTCATAACCATAACCCCATTTTATAGCCTGAGGTTTAGGTCCAACTTTTGCCCTGATGCCTTTGGTTATGTCATCCATTACCTGAGCTACAAAGCCTCCTTTACCATATTTTATGACAAAGACAAAGCCTGTGGAGTCATACACGTCCACATCAGACATAAATGGCGAAGAGAATATCTGTTTTATCACTTGCTGGGCTTTATCATCACCATTGGCGCTGCCTGTCCCAAGCATAGCTGTATGGCTATCTTTGAGCAATGTTCTCATATCGTTCATATCGACATTGACCGTAAGAACACGGTTTACAACATCGGCTATGTTAGAGGCTACATTATGCAAGACTTCATTGACCATGCTGAAACAATTTTCAAAGTCCACATTGCCAAAGCCTTCAAATATCTTGTTGTTATCTATAATGATGAGCGAATCCACAGCTTCTCGCATTTCGCGGATACCTGCTTCTGCCACATCATCACGTCCTTCAAAGCTAAACGGCCTGGTTACTATTCCGATGGTCAGTTTACCCATTTCACGTGCCACACGTGCCACTATTGGTCCTGCTCCTGTACCTGTACCACCACCCATTCCAGCGGTTATGAACACCATTTTTGTTTCATCTGGAAAAAGGGCTTTTATAGCATCCATACTTTCACGAGCAGCATCAGCTCCTTTATCTGGGCGTGAACCTGCTCCGAGCCCTTCTGTGGTAGAAGAGCCCAACTGTACTTGCTGTCTCACTGGCGATGCTTGCAATGCCTGACGGTCTGTATTGCAAATAGCAAAATCCACGTTAGGCACTCTCTGAGCATACATATAACTCACCGTGTTGCCTCCACCTCCGCCTACACCTACCACTTTTATGTCATTAAAAGTGTCTTTATCTGGTGTTATAAATTTCAATTTCTCTCCAAAAATATTCATAATGTTTTTATGTTGAAGTTAGTCTCCCAATTTTTGAAGAACTTGAAGTATTGAAGTGCTCAGTTTTTCACCATATACCTCAGCTTTGGATGGTTTTTTAGGTTTGTTTGGCATACGTTCTTGATTCGTTGGCTCTGAGTATGGTTCTTTTCTTTGTTCTGTCTGTTGCTCAGGAACTATTTTTTCTTCTTTCTGCTCTTGTTCTTCTTCATAACTCTCTTCATTTTGTTCCTGTTCATCTAAGGTTGCCTCAATTTCTTTTTTGTGATTTTTACCAAATCCTCCGAAAGATATTTTTCTGTCAAATGTAAAAAAAGACTTCTTCTTTTGTTCATGAGATGTCTGAGGTACTTCTTGCTCATCTTCTTGTCCTTGTTCCTCTTCTTGTTGTTCTTCTATCTTATCTAATTGTTCTTGGTAAGACTTCTCTTTTTCATTATTTGAAGATGTTTTTTGTTCTAAGTCATTATCATAAGGATTGTAAATATCATCTTCGTTTTGCTCATCTGGAAAATGAGTATCTTGTTCTACTTGTTCCACATATTCATCTTTTGGCGCACCTAACACCAGCCCGACGCATGTGGCATACATAGGATTTGTTATGCAGTCAGCATTTTCCTCACTTAGGTATATGTTTGGCACACCTACACGGCAGTTCATACCTGTTTTGTAACGCACAAACTGTGGCATGTGTCTTAGCAATGAACCTCCTCCTGTGATGACTATGCCTCCTATGAGGTTTTTGCCTGGCTCATCTTTTCTGTACGATATTATTTCGGCATTGATATCATCCATTATCTCGTCCATGCGCCCGTAGATGACTTTTGACAAGTCTTTAAGCGATATTTCCTGCTCTGGATAACCAGCTATAACGGGAATGGATACTACGTCTGTATCGCTGTTTTCTCCTGGCCATGTAGAACCGTATTCTTTTTTGAGCTTTTCGGCATAGCGTTTAAGGATACCACACGCTTTTGTGATGTCATCAGTTATGATGTTTCCTCCGTAAGGCAACACTGCCGAATGTCTTACAAGTCCTTCGTGTACTATAACCATTTTGGTAGTGCCACCACCTATATCTACCATGACTACGCCTGCTTCTTTTTCATCATCGGTAAGGACTGCGTCAGATGATGCCATAGGTTCAAGTTTTACTCCGCATAGGGAAAGTCCTGCTCCTTCAACACAGCGTTTTACATTTTGCAACGGCGTTATTTGTCCTATCACGATATGAAAAGTGGCTTCAAGACGTTTGCCGAACATTCCTTCTGGGTCAAGTATTTCTTCCTGAGAATCTACTTTATATTCCTGAGGCAGTACGTGCAGTATTGTTTCATATTCAGAAATAGGCAACGATGCCGCATTTTTTGTCAAAAGCTCTATATCCTTGTGGGTTATCACTTCCTGCGCATTGGGACGGACTATGTACTCTGTCTGTCGTGCCGAACGTATGTATTGCCCTGCTATGCCGACAGTTACCTTGTTTATCTTTACGCCAGATGTGTTCTCTGCCATAGCCACAGCTTCTTTTATAGCTGCTATGGTCTTAGATATATTTTGTATAGCACCTTTGTCCACACCTGTACTGACACATTGTCCCATACCTATTATCTCGGTAGTTCCATCAGCATTTTTTCTACCTACCATAACCACCACTTTGGTAGTTCCTATGTCAAGGCCTACTGAAATCATATCGTTTTTCATATCATATATGGTTTTATTTCTTTGTACAAATGATGTAATTTACAAACTCTAAATTTACACTTTTATATTCTTTTATTCTGTCTTGTTCAGAAAGATAATTGTAAATAATCTTAAAGTTATCC
Source organism: Flavobacteriales bacterium (assembly GCA_028709885.1). Lineage (GTDB taxonomy): Bacteria > Bacteroidota > Bacteroidia > Flavobacteriales > UBA1820 > Merdimorpha. Next base: position 3,396 of record JAQUTH010000055.1, on the reverse strand, counting down.
ATTTTAACAGTCATATCTCTTTGGTCTCCAAAGATGACTTTAAGACCATCCAGACGGGTATCCACAGTATAACAATAGCCTGAACCTTTTTTAGTAGGGAAAGTATTTATCCTTAACCCTACGAATATTTTATTGAAAAAACTGTCTCCTTTGACCGATGCCAGCAGAGATTTCACACCATCTACATTATCTTTGTTTACACGTCCAAAAACCATAGGAACCGATGCCCCTACGCCCACTTTGACTGGCATATTTTTACCCGATGTACAAAGATAATAATTTACACTATCATTTATAACACGTGCCAAGGGTATCTCTTCCCATAGTTGCACCAATATTTCTCCCGAAGGTTGGAGGTAAACGACAGACCTTTCAATATATGGATTTTTGGTTATTTTGTCCTCTATTGAAAAAAGTCGTTTTGATAGGCTATCACTCTGTACATCATTGGTGTTTTTCTCCACCAATGAACGTATAGCATCCACATCGGCAAAGCCATAACCTGAGGCTTGCATCACCTGCGTACGCACTGCCTTGGTGTTTGAGGTTTTGTTTTCCAAAAAAACAGCCAAACCTATAAACGCCAATACTGATACTATGGATATGATGTATTTCAGTTTTATATTCATCGCCCTTTATTTTAAGAGTTTTTCTACTTCCGAGGCTATATCTGCCGTGGCATTTGGTTTAGCCAATTTCTTGATATTTTCTGCCAAAACGCCTCGCTTTTCATCATCTTGTAAAAGTTCCAACACCGTTTTTTGTAAACGAGGAATTAGTTCTTCTCCTTCTAAAATCAAAATGGCAGCATTCTTTTCACTCAGAGCCAAAGCATTATGCCTCTGGTGGTCTTCTGCTACATTTGGCGAAGGAATAAGCACCGATGCACGCCCTACCACGCATAACTCACTCACTGTGCTTGCCCCTGAACGTGATATTATGACATCAGATGCACTGTAAGCGCAGTTCATATCTTTTATAAAAGCGTTAAGAGATATTTTTTTATCGTATCCTTTCTCTGGGTTTTCCTTTATCATAGTATCCAAAGAGGCACGATACTGCTCATAGTAATATTTCCCGCATTGCCACAATACCTGCGCTCCACTATCTACTATTTGTTTCACTATGGCAAAAATCGCTTTATTTACCTCCCGCGCCCCCTGAGAACCTCCTAAAATCAGCACAGTTTTTTTCTCTCCATTCAAGCCAAATGACTCCAATGCCGTTTTTTTATCGGGTAGTGGCTTTAAAATGGCACTGCGTATAGGATTTCCTGTGAATACTATTTTATCTTTTGGAAATACTTTTTCAAGTCCTGAATAAGCCACACATATCTTTTTTGCCCTACGGGAAAGTATCTTATTAGTTACTCCCGCAAAACCGTTCTGCTCCTGTATAAGAGTAGGCACACCCAAGAGAGACGCTGCAAAAAGCACTGGTGCGCTGGCATATCCTCCCGTCCCAACTACTACATCTGGGTGAAATGAACGCACTATACGCGAAGCCTGCCACAGACTTTCCAGTACCTTGAAAGGCACCAAAAGATTGGAAAGAGAAAGTGAACGCTGTATTCCTGCTATCGGCAGACCTTTTATAGGGTAACCAGCTTCTGGCACGCGTGTCATCTCCATACGTCCATTTGCTCCCACAAAGAGAATTTCTGCATCGGGATGTCTACGACGCATTTCATCTGCTATGGATACAGCTGGAAAAATATGTCCTCCTGTTCCTCCTCCGCTGAGTATTATCTTGTATTTTTTGTCTTGCTGTGCCATTTTAGTACTGTTTGTTTTGTATTTCATCCAACACCTCAGCGGCATATCGTTCGTCTTCGGTGGCGGTGTTGTCGTCGGTATTTTCTGTGCTATCTGTTTGTGTATTGGCTTTAATGGCAGCGGTTATTGCCTGACGGTTAGATATTATCTTCTGCATTACACCTATGGTTAAAAAAGATGCCAATATAGATGTTCCTCCTGAGCTTATAAACGGAAGGTTTTGTCCTGTTACCGGTATCATTCCTACCACTACTCCCATGTGTACTATCGCCTGACACATCATAACGCATAAAAGTCCGCTAAGGGTAAGCATACTAAACATATCCCTGCTTTTGAATACCTGTAATACCACCCTTATCACTATTGTCATAAAGCATACCAGAACTATAAGCCCTCCTAACAGCCCGTTTTCTTCCACTATTATTGCATAAATAAAATCGCTATCGGCCTGCGATAGGAAATATTTCTGTTTGCTTTTACCCGGACCCGCTGGTTCTGCCACGCCTAATGCAACGGCTGTTTTTGACGCTGTTACTTGGCGGAGTTTATCTGCATCCTCTTGGGAGAGTTCTTTTTGCTCTTTATCTGACATGGAAAATGTCTTCACACGGGACACCCATGTAGCCACACGAGTACCCTCAAACTTATCTGGGGCTATTTTATACGCACCCACTACCGCACTGCCCAGCAGTGCAAACACAGCCAACGACAAGGCTATGTGTTTCCATGAATACAGCCCGATAATAAGAAGTGCATAATACGTTACCAAAAATATAAGACCTGTGGATAGGTTGTGTACCACTATAAGGGCAAACATAAACATTACAGGAAACCATAAACGAATTATTATGGTTCTTAGTTTCTTCATTTCCTGCTGGTCTTTGTTGTATTTTTCAAGAAAAAGAGCCACGTACATCACCATAGATATAAGTGCCAATGCCGACGGCTGGAAACTAAATCCCAGTATTCTAACCCATCTACCTGCGCTTTGCCCCGCTATGACAACTCCTGAAAAAGATGCCCATATCAAAAAGAACACCGACAAAAAGACGCTCAGCACCGCCAAACCCCTATAATATTTGAATGGAATGGTAAATGCTAAGTACATAAACACCACGCCCACAAGCACGTCTTTGGCATAGTCTAAAAACACACCCGTTATGCTGTTTACCTCCCTTATGGTGCTGGTACTAAACACTCCCAAAAGAGAAAACACCAGTAGTAATCCCACCGCAGACCATATGACTTTATCGCCATAGTCTACTATTTTCCAATCTTTGTTTTTTAGGTTTTCAAACATAACGTTATAATTTATAGGTTTTTATCTCATCTTCAATGTTACTATGCTCAGTACCGCCAACACTATAGAGATAATCCAAAAACGAGCCACTATCTTACTTTCGTGTATGCCTTTTTTCTGAAAATGATGATGCAATGGCGACATCAAAAATATTCTCCGTCCTTCGCCGTATTTTTTCTTGGTGTATTTGAAATAAGACACTTGTATCATAACACTGAGCGTCTCTACAAAGAACACACCAGATAACACTGGCAAAAGAAATTCTTTTCTCACCGAAATAGCCATCACAGCTATCACACCACCAATCATAAGGCTACCAGT
>JAQUTH010000054.1 GCA_028709885.1 Flavobacteriales bacterium | reverse complement strand
CAGTTCCTTGTAATTCGATAACTTATTCATTGTTCTTTGAGTTCTATGCAAATGTACAAAAAAATATCGAGATATGCAATGTAATTACCTGAAATACAACTATTTAATTTTTAGAACTCCCCTAAATTCAAAAGAAAATGAAGGCATAAACCTAACTTGCGGATTTCCTTATTCCACATATAACCTTTATAAAGACAAAGCTGTGGAGGTCCTTTTGGGCGACCATTCAATAAATGTAGATATATCTACTTTTGGAGGCTCTGGCGTGGTAAAGAAAAACATATCCGTAGCCAATGTAGATGTCATTCCAGAAATACAGGCCTGCGTTACAGCTATCCGTGAGGGAGAGCCTGCTGAAAGAGGAGGTTTTTTCATGGTGTCTGTCGGTTTTGGAACATGTGAGGCAGTAGTGTCTCTTCGTTCTGGACTGGTTCAGCGTTCAATAGTAAGTACTCATGGTATCCGCCATGCGGTCAATCTTTTTGCCAATGAACTATCAAAACAGTACTATTTGAACCTTAAAACAGAACATCAACTGGATTCTATTTTCCAACAAGGGCGCATCACCATAAATAGAGAAAAACATGATGTTACCGATTTGAGGAAAAAAGTACTTAAAATGTACTATGACAATGTAATATCCCCAGCGCTAAAAGCAGCATTTACAGATGATGATTTCAACAAATGCTCTAAGATGTATTTAGCTGGAGGCGGTATCATGTATTCGGATTTGTTAGAATGTTTCAAAGCTGAATTTGGAGATTATCTGGATATAGAAGTATATTCAGAGCCTGAAAAATGCGCATCACATGGATATTGCTTGTATTCAAAAGGAAAGTCTAAATCTAAAAATGCAGATGAATTTGCCTCTATGGATGCAGATTCATTTATGTCAAGTGATAATCATCTATATGTAGGCTTGGATTTGGGAAATGCAAATACCTGCGTTACCATATATAGTGAAAATGAATAAAAGATTATGCTTTTTAAAAGAAAAAATAAAGAAAATGACCAAAATGATGGGCTTCATCAAAATGCAATAACGGCACTTTTGAACATGCCTCATGGTACGGTGGTGATAGGCGATATTCAGACCAACGGAAATGTACGCGTAGAATGTGATGTCAAAGGCAAAATAATGGCCGGAGGACGTGTCGTTCTGAGTGATACAGCCAGAATGGAAGGACATATTAAATGTGCATCGGCTCTTATTATGGGGCAGATAAACGGCAATATATTAGCCACAGGTGAAGTCAGGCTCAATGTTCCAGCCAAAGTGCGAGGCAACATCATGGCAGGCGATATACATATGGAAAAAGGCGTCGTTATAGACGGCAAATACAAAATAGTAAATGATAACGGAGCAGATATAGCCCCCACTATCATATCGCCAAAGAACGAACAGGAATAGAATATTCTACACCCTCAAATACCGAAAGATAATTTTCTTTCGGTATTTTTTATTTTTTATCTTTACTCAATCAATAAAATGACGAAAAGCGTACACAGATGTTTAAGATGACATTTTCACAGCAAAAAGGAGTAGCTCTCTTGGTAGTGGTTATACTTATTTTAGCTGCTCTTGTGGGTGTGAAAGACTACCGAGGGAGTAATGGAATAAAAATATGTGTTAGCAAAATGGACTCCATACAGTCTATACCTACGCCAAAAGTGAAAGATACATTTCTTATAGATATAAACGTTATTTCAGATAAAATCCTGCCGACACATCCGCTGGTAACAGATACTCTTTCGGCTAAGATATTGCGCAGCAGAGTGCGTTATGGTGGTTTTGTAAATATGGAACAAATGTGCATTCTACTTCACAGAGATAGCTTATCTCTTAGAGCGATAGAACGTTACATAAAGTTTGACACTAAGGCATTGGTGAGGTATCAAGTAAATGTGGACAATGCAAAACTCCTTGCCGAGCATCCGTACATAAGTAAACTTTTTGCCAAAAACATAGTGGAGTACCGTGAAAAAAACGGAGCAATAAAAGATTTTGAGGAACTAAAAAACATCAAATATTTTCCAAAGAGTAAAGAAAAATATTTGAAATACTATATAAAATTTGATTGAAAACATGGAAAACAAATACTTGGAAATACCAGCAATAAAAGCTATTCTTTCCAGAAAAAGCGTCAGACGCTATACCGAGTCTCAGGTGGAAGACCAAAAGATAGAAACTCTTTTGCGTTGCGGTATGGCTGCTCCATCGGGTAAAAATATACAACCGTGGGAGCTCATAGTAGTGAAAGACCGTGAGAAACTAAATGCCATGGCCGAAGCTCTACCTTATGCCAAAATGCTCTCTGAGGCCCCTATGGCAATAATAGTCTGTGCCGATATCAATGCGTGCGATTATTGGTATGTAGATGCCAGCGCGGTAACTGAAAATATCCTCATAGCAGCCGAAGCATTGGGTTTAGGGGCAGTGTGGACAGCTACATATCCTTATCCTGAGCGTATGGATGTGGTTAAAAACGTGTTCGCTTTGCCAGAAAATGTAGCCTCGCTGTGCGTTATACCAGTGGGGTATCCTGCCAAAGATTATCAGCCAAGAGATAAATTCAAAACCGAAAAAATCCACGTGGATAAATATTGAAATAAAAAACAGTAAGTTTTTGCAGGAAAAAGAAATTATCGTACATTTGCAGTCTGAATAAAAAGAATGCTAACACATTAAAGTACAAGTTTAAAGGAGGTTGTTGTTTTAAAAACATTATGATTTTTACTAAATGAGCATCTGTAATGGGTGCATAGTCCTCCAAAGGGGATATTTTAAAACAATTTAACTGAATTTGAATTTTAAAAACAAACAAAAATGCTTATAATACCTGTAAAAGAAGGAGAAGCTATAGAAAGAGCTCTAAAACGTTTCAAAAGAAAATTTGACAAAACTGGAACAATGAAACAGCTTCGTGCACGTCAACAGTTCAACAAACCATCTGTTGTAAAACGCAAACAAAACGCAAAAGCTGTTTACGTACAGGCTCTTCGCGAAAAAGAAGACGAGTAGTATTTTCTACATATAAAAACGCTGTCCCAAAGGACAGCGTTTTTTGTTTTAAATGATATGGTTATCAGCTGAAAAGTTTAAGCCCAACTATCCCCACTACTATCAAAACAGCAGAGAACATCCGCATAACAGAAGCGCTGTCTCCAAAACAGAATATGCCTATAAGAAGCGTTCCGACTGCTCCCAAGCCTGTCCATATAGCATACGCTGTACCTATCGGTATGTTTCGCTGGGCAATGTATAGAAAATATCCGCTACCAGCCATTGAAATTATGGACAACCAGATAAATAACATACGATATTTAGGTTCTGTAGATGCCAATTTGAATCCCAAAGGCCATCCTATTTCAAATATTCCAGCTAAAAACAGATATACCCAACTCATATTATTCTTTTTTTAGAACCATGCACATACGTGAAGGTAGATATATGCTGAGGAAATTGTCTTTTTCTTTCTTGAATGTTTCAAATATAAAACCTTCTTTTACACGGTCAAAACCTCCCAAATCTTTGCTATCTGATGAGAAAATGATTTTGTACTTGCCTTTTTTAGGTACAAAAAACTCATAATCTTCTATTGATACTCCCGGAGAGAACGAGAAAATGAACACGTAAGCCCCACGGGAAAATATAATTACCTTATTGGTATTGTCTATGTTGAGAAGTTGGGCAGAGGGCAACGAAGGTATTTTTTCATTTTCAGAAAAATGAATCATCTTAGAGTCAAAATTTTGTAAAAACTTGTATCTCAGGTGGTCTGTATCGGGTAAATTCCATTGACGACGTGCGTATTTGGTACTCCAACCATTTCCCTCACGTGGAAAATCTATCCACTCTGGATGTCCAAACTCATTACCCATAAAGTTAAGGTACCCTTCTCCGCCCAAAGACAACGTTATAAAGCGTATCATCTTGTGTAGGGCAATACCGCGGTCTATTATCTGAGAAGGAACAAATACGCTCATACTACTGTACATCTCTTTGTCCATGAGCCAAAAAGCTATCGTTTTATCACCAACTAAGGCTTGGTCATGACTTTCATCATAAGCTATGTTAGCCTCGCCATGACGCCTGTTTACAAGGCAATGATACATTTGGTCCATGTCCCAGTCTTCGTCTTTTGTTTCGCTTAGCAGGCGTATCCAATAGTCTGGTAGTCCCATTGCCAAACGATGTGTAAATCCAAGCCCACCGTCCTCTATTTCAACACAAGCACCAGGCATACCGCTCATGTCCTCAGCTATTGAAATGGCAGTAGGATACATTTTTTTTATCAAGGTGTTGGCCATTTGCAGGTATAGGACAGCGGAATTATTGGTGTCTTTTCCAAAATAACTATCGTATGATGAAAACGCTACATTTCCGTGGTGATAATACAGCATGGATGTTACCCCGTCAAAACGGAACCCGTCAAAATGAAACTCCTCTGTCCAGTACTTGATGTTGGACAAAAGGAACTGCTGAACGTACATTTTTCCGTAGTCAAACAGTTTACTGTCCCATCCAGGGTGTATTCCCGAAGGTCCGTCCACAAAATAAAGCTCTTTTTTCCCGTCAAATTCACTCAGTCCTTCCGCTATGTTTTTTACAGCGTGAGAATGTACCAAATCCATAACCACAGCTATACCAAGACCGTGTGCGGTGTCTATAAGGTAACGAAGGTCGTCAGGTGTGCCAAAACGTGATGATGGCGCAAAAAAGTTAGACACGTGATACCCGAAAGAACCGTAATATGGATGTTCTTGCACAGCCATTAGTTGAACGGTGTTGTAGCCCAGTGATGCTATTCTCGGAATGATATTGTCGGCAAATTCACGCCACGAACCCACATGCCCGTCTTGTGTTGCCATGCCGGGGTGCGCTTCGTATATGTAGGGTGTGAATTTTTTAGGTAAGGTAAATTTTTTCGTTTGCCAATGGTATGTGCTTTCAGGGACAAATTGTCCTGAAAAGTCAAAGGTCTTTTTGTCCTGTACTGCCCGATAGATATATGCAGGTATGCGGTCTAAGGTGCCGTTATCCGACGTTATCCGTATTTTTACTTTTGAAAAAGGGAGTAGCGTCTGTTGGTATGTTTTGTCATCTAAAAATATTTCCCATGTGCCACTGTTTAGCCTTTTAAGTGGATGAGATTCTCCATTCCATGTGTTAAAATCCCCTATTAAAGATATTGAAGTGGCGTTTGGTGCATATTCGCGAAACCACCAGCCTTTTTCTTTTGTGTCGTAGTTAAATCCGAAATATTTGTGTCCCGATGTGAAATAATCCAACCCGTTGCAGTGTTCGTCTATGTATTTGCAATGTGTGTGATACCATGATAAGCGGTGTGTGAGATATTCGTTATATGGTGTGAGCCAAGGGTCGTCTTGTACTATTTTTAGAGGTTTTTCTTCTTTTTCCATAGTTTTGTGTTTTATGCGTTTATTGGTACAAGTGTTTTCACATCATAAAGTAACGAATTTTAAACCTCTTTTCAAAGTTTATATATAAAAAAAGCGTGGCTCACAAAAATGTGAGCCACGCCATAGGTTTTTATGCTGAAAAATTAGTTTTTAGCTTTTTCGGCAGGACGTTCCCAGCCGCCACCCAATGCGTGGTAGAGGTTTATCACGTTGGTTAGTTGAGAAAGTTGGTCATTTACCTGAGAGAGTTGTGCAGAAAGAAGTCCTTGCTGAGCCGTTATCACCTCTAAGTATGTTGCCCCTGCGCGTGGGAAAGCAAAGTTGGTGTCATCTACTGCTTGTTGCATAGATTTTACCTGCTGTTCACGTGCTACCAGTTTTACTCCGGTAGTGGTGTAGCTGTACAATGCGTTTGATACTTCTATACCTGCACTGACCAATGCTTTTTGAAATGCCAAAAGAGCTTCTTCTTGCTGAGCCTTAGCTATGCGAAGATTGGCACGGTTAGCACCAGCGTTAAATATCGGTTGAAGAAGACCTCCTACGAAATTGCCAAACCATAGAGGAGAGTATCCTGTGGTAGCTCCGTTGGTATAGCCTCCACCCGCAGATATGGTAAATTTAGGGTAGAATGCTGCGCGAGCCATGTTTGTGCGGGCAAATGCGTAACGTACTCCAGCTTCTGCTTGCATAACATCAGGACGGTTTGCCAAAAGCTGTGAAGGCACACCGATAGCAAGTATAGGAGTAAGTTTTTGGTTGTCAAATGTTCCGCGTTCTATTACGCCGGCAGGTTTTCCTATGAGCAAACGAAGTGAGTTTTCGGTAGCGCGGATATTGTATCGCAGGTCTTCTATGGATGCACGGATGCTGTATAGATTTGCCTTGGCTTGTTCTATGGCTGCACGTGATGTTCCAGATTCAAACATACCCTCCATGGTCTTTACTGTCTGTTGGTACAGAAGTTCAGTTACCAGAGATATTTGGAGCTGTTTGTCCAGTGCCAAAAGAGTGTAGTAACCTGTGGCTACGCTTGATACCATTTGTGTTTCAACGGCGCGTTTGTAGGCTACACTTTGTATAAGCGATGCTTTGGCGGCACGTTTGGCAGAGCGTAGGCGTCCGAAGATGTCTATTTCCCATGATGCGCTTCCAGTAAAGGCATAAGACTCTATGTGCTTCATGTCCTGTACTTTGGTTATATCTTCCTGAGCAGAAAGGTTAAGTGTAGGGTAGAAAGCGGCTTGGCTTTGAGCAAATGCAGCGTTGGCTTCATTTACTTTGAGCATGACTGTGCGGTAGTCAAAATTGTTAGTAAGGGCAGAGTCTATAAGTGAGCGCAAGTATATATCGGTAAAGATGTCCTGCCATGGTGTTTCTGCCATATTGGTAGAGTCTTTTACCTCAGCGCGGTAAAGGTCATCTGTTTTGACCTCAGGTGTTTTGTATGGCTTGTAAATGTTGCATGAACTAACTGCTACTGCTGCCAATACAAATACGCTTATGATTTTACTATTGTTTATTTTCATTTTTTTTAAAGGGTATATTTTGTTACAGTTCAGCAGCTTCTGGGTCATTCTTTTTGAAACGCTCTTGGAAGCCTTGGAATATGACAAATAGTGCAGGTACTATGAAAAGTTGGAGTATTGTACCCACCAACATACCTCCTACGGCACCTGTACCTATGGTTGAGTTACCATTTGCACCTACACCAGTAGAGAACATAAGAGGCAACAGACCTATAATCATGGCGAACGATGTCATAAGGATAGGGCGGAGACGAGCTGTGGCACCGTCTATGGCAGACTGTACTAATGTTTCTCCACTTTGACGGCGTGCAACGGCAAATTGTACTATCAATATGGCGTTCTTTGCCAAAAGTCCTATCAACATTATCAAAGATATTTGAAGGTAAATGTCGTTGGATACACCCATTATCTTAGCAAAGATGAATGAACCAGATAGACCCAATGGCAATGACAATATTACAGCCAGCGGTAGTATGTAACTTTCGTACTGTGCGCAAAGGATGAAGTACACGAAAATGATACATAAGAAAAGGATACCTCCTAACTGGTTAGATGCTGACTGCTCCTCACGTGTAAGACCAGAGAAGTCATAGCTATAACCCACAGGTAATACTTGGTCAGCTACTTCTTTTATGGCGTTGATAGCATCACCAGTGGAGTAACCGTCAGCCACAGCACCGTTAAGAGCTATGGAAGTGAAAAGGTTGAAACGAGTGATGTTTTCAGGACCGTAAACGCGTTTAAGGTTTACAAAGTTGGAAACAGGAGCCATTTCTCCGCTGTTGGTTTTTACAAATACGTTGTTCAGACCTTCGGTGTTGCTACGATAAGCATAATCACTCTGTATCATCACACGGTAAAGTTTACCGAATTGGTTGATGTTAGATGTGTAAGCTCCACCATAGTAATATTGAAGAGCGGTAAGGATAGCACTTGGTGAAGTGCCAGCCATAGCAGCTTTGTTAGCGTCTATTTCTACTTCGTACTGAGGGAACGAAGGGTTGAAAGAAGACATAGCGTATTTTATTTCAGGGCGTTGGTTCAGAGCCATAGCAAACTGTCCATATACCTGATAGAAAGAACCTATATCTCCACCTGTGCGGTCTTGCAGAGAGAACTCAAAACCACCTGACATACCGAAACCAGATACAGCAGGAGGTGCTATAATCATTATCTGAGCATCTTTTAGACCAGCGGTCATCATGTATAGTTTTCCTATTACAGAGTTGAGGTCGGTACCTTTTGCGGTACGTTCACTCCATGGTTTTAACTGGCAGATGAAAGTGCCGTATGAGCTACCGTTACCACTTATAAGTCCCATACCGTTAATCATGGTGCGGGAATTGATAGTAGGCTCAGCGGCAAGAATGGCATCTATTTGTTCCAAAACTTTACCTGTGCGCTCCAATGAAGTACCAGGTGCCATAGATACGTCCATCATGATGACACCGTTATCCTCGTTTGGCACCAGTCCAGTAGGAGTGATAGCCATAAGTCCGTACATGATACCACCAAACAATGCCACAGCTATAAGGCTGAACCATTTGTGTTTGATGAGTTTACCTACCGATGAACGGTATTTTTGAGTGGTAGTATTAAATGCGGTGTTGAATGCTTTGTGAAAACGTGAAGCTATTGATGTGCCTTTTCCGTGTTCCTCCTTAGCGGAAAGGAATATTGCGCAAAGGGCTGGTGATAGCGTCAAGGCGTTAAGTGCAGAAATAAGAATGGCTATTGCTAGAGTAATACCAAACTGGGTGTAGAACACTCCGGTGGTACCTCCTACAAATGTTACTGGTATAAACACGGCAGACATGACCAAAGTGATGGATACTATGGCGCCAGATATTTCGCTCATGGCATCAAGAGATGCTTTCAGTGGTGATTTGTAACCTTGGTCCAGTTTGGCGTGGACGGCTTCCACCACCACTATGGCGTCGTCCACCACTATGGCAATGGCAAGTACCAATGCAAATAGTGTCAAAAGGTTAAGAGAGAATCCTGCTAATTTCAGGAAGAAGAATGTACCTACCAAAGACACAATAACCGCTATGGCTGGTATAAGGGTAGAGCGGAAGTCTTGAAGGAAGACGTACACCACTATAAATACCAATATAAATGCCTCTATGATAGTTTCTACTACCTTGTCTATGGAAGCAAAAAGGAAGTCTGTGGTATCCATTACAGGAGCCCATTTTATTCCCTTTGGGAAATCCTCTTCTGCTAATTTAAGTTCTTTTTTAAGGGCTTCCACTATGGCAGTGGCGTTAGAGCCTGGTGTCTGGAACACTGCGCAAGATACGGCAGGGAAGCCTTGTGAACGAGATGAGATACTATAATCAAGACCACCTAATTCTATACGGGCTACGTCTTTCAGACGAAGGATATTTCCGTTTTGGTCTGCGCGTACTACTATATTTTCAAATTCTTCAACGTTTTTAAGACGACCACGCCATTTTATAGGGTATTGGAAAGACATATTGGAGTTCTGTCCAAATTTACCCGGAGCAGCTTCTATGTTTTGCTGCCCTATTGCATTGGCTATTTCAGTAGGAGCAAGACCGTATTTTGCCATAGCGTCTGGTTTTAGCCATATACGCATGGAGTAGTCTTTTGAACCCCAAGCCATAGCATCACCTACACCGTTTACACGTTTTAATGCAGGTATGATGTTGATTTTGGTGTAGTTCTGAACGAATGCCTCGTCAAAGTCAGGGTTTTCACTGTAAACGGTAAACACCATAAGCATACTTGTCATACGCTTTTGAGTGGTTACACCTACTTTGGTTACCTCGGCTGGTAAAAGGCTCGCTGCCTGAGATACACGGTTCTGTACGTTTACAGCTGCCATGTCAGGGTCTGTTCCCAGTTTGAAGTACACTGTTATAGTGGCACTACCGTCATTGGATGATGATGAGGTCATGTAGGTCATACCTTCCACACCGTTTATCTGTTCTTCCAATGGGGTGATAACGGAGTTAAGCACTGTTTCTGCATTGGCTCCGGTGTATGTGGTGCTCACCTGAATGGTAGGTGGTGCAACGTCTGGGTATTGCGTTATAGGCAATGATGAAAGACCGAGTAATCCCAAAATAACCAGTATGATGGATATTACGGTAGAAAGTACCGGTCTTTTTATAAATACATCTAATTTCATTTTCTTTATTTATTCTATTGGAAGAATTATTTTTTATCGGCTGGGACTATTTTCTGTCCGTTTTTCAAACGACTTACATTTTCCAAGACTATTTTCTCGCTTGCGGTAACACCGTCAGTGGCATAGTAGTTTTGACCTGCATTGTCCTCTACGTATTTTATTTCTTTGGCAGAAATGGTGCTGTCGGCTTGAACCAGATAAACGAATTTTTTACCTTGTAGTTCGTATGTGGCACTCTGAGGGATAGAAATGATGTTTTTAAGAGCCTCTGGTATGCGCACGTTGGCAAAATCTCCACTGCGTAGTGCGTGGTCAGGATTGTCAAATTTGGCACGAAGTGAAATACCTCCGGTAGTGGAGCTTACTATTCCGCTTACTGATTCTACTTTTCCTTTTATAGGATATACGCTACCATCTACAAATACCAATTCTACTTCTGGCAGGGCAGCTATTATGTCTGCTGTGCGCGAGCTTACAGAGTCAGATACCAGATTTTTAATGTCCGTTGAAGCTATTGTAAAGTAAGCGTACATGCTGGATGTTTCTGCAAGAGTGGTAACAGGCTGTGCGCTTGAACCATTTACCAATGAACCTTCACGGAAGTTTATGGTTCCTACCACACCGTCAAATGGAGCAGCTACCATGGTGAATGAAAGGTCATTTTTTGCTTTGGTCAATGCAGCTTTCGCTTGTGCGAGTGATGCTGCCTGAGCGTCTGCTGAGTATTGTGATGTCTTGTATTCAGATTCGCTGATGATACCTTTTTGGTACATTTCTTTTTTGTTCTTTGCGTTAAGAGCTGCACTGGCCGCTGCCGCCTGAGCAGATGCAACTGCTGCCTGAGCAGATGCAACGGCTTCTTGGTATGCTACACGGTCTATGGTGAAAAGGACTTGACCTTTTTTCACTGTGCTACCTTCTTCCACTTTCCATTCCTCTATGTATCCAGATACTTTCGGACGTATTTCAGAGTCTTGTTTTCCTTTCAATGTAGCAGGAAATTGGTTGAAAACGGATGCGTCCGATGCTGAAAGAGCCATTACAGATAGCTGAGGGACTTGTCCA
>JAQUTH010000053.1 GCA_028709885.1 Flavobacteriales bacterium | reverse complement strand
GGTCTGTGTAATGAACTCTCACGCGGGCTATTGACCCCATGGTGGATTGTACTGTTTTGGGATTGTAGAGGTCTACGGTGGATGAGGTGCATATAATGTCTTGTACGCCGAACCAGTCTGCAAGGCGTACTATTGTACCGAGATTGCCAGGGTCTCTTACATTGTCAAGAGCTATGTAAAGGGTGTCTTTTTGCCAGTTTATTTCAGTGTATTGCGGTATGGCGCATACAGCAAGCACGCCTTCTGGTGTGGACTGCGAGCTTATTTTTTCAAACTCTTCCTTGGTGATGATTTGAGAAATTACCCCTTCTATTTCAGGTATTTGGCTGTGCGTTTCTGGTGTGGTGTACAGCTCTTTTATGGAAATACTGGTAGATATTGCAATTTCTTTTACCGATTTTATGCCTTCTATGGTAAATAATTGCGATATTTGCCTTGATTTTTTTTCCTTTAAGGAATTAATTTTCTTTATTTTACCTTTACTAAGCATAAGGGACAATATAATAGTGAATTATTTGATTAGAAACATTTTAGCAAAGATACATATTTCTGTGGTAATCTACATGATTATCTCGGCTGTGTTTTTGTCTTCGTGTGCGGTGAGTAAAAAGGTGCCGCAAGGGGAGCATTTGGTCACATCAAATAAGGTTATGGTCAATGGTAAAAAGCAGTTAAACCCTGAGTTTAGTCAGTACATACGTCAGGTGCCTAATAAAAAGTTCTTTGGTGTTTTTCCAGTCAAGATGAATCTTTACATGACTGCTGCACAAGACCCTCAGGAGTCTTTTGACCGTTGGGGAAAACGTAATAAGACAGCATCAAAGGTGTTAAGAGCTCTTTTTTCTCAAAAAGGAGTGGATAGAATAGACAGCACTTATGTCAAATATACCAACAGTCTGAAAAGTATGGGAGAGGCTCCGGTGTTGTATGAATCTTCTCAGGCGGAACGCTCGGTAAAAAACATAGACGGTTTTTATTTCCAGCGCGGTTATTTCAATGTTAATGCTAAGTCAAATGTAGAATTTGTTGGTGATAAGGCGGAGGTAACGTATGATATTTCTACTGGTAAGGCTTATGTTTTAGATACCATAGATTACGATATAGAGAGTCAGACGTTGGTAGATTTATACGAAAAAGCATTGCCTGAGAGTTTGATAAAAAGCGGTCAGGTGTATAGCCAAAAGGATTTTGAGGCAGAATCAGAGCGTCTGACCAAATATTTCAAGGAAAATGGTGTTTATGACTTTTTGGGAGACAATATCCGTTATGTGATAGACACAAATGGATACAACGGAAAGGCTCAGGTGCTGGTGAGAATAGAAAATGATGTCCAAACAACCTCCACAGGTACGTACAGCGTTGCTTTTCATCCATGGATGGTTAGTAAAATCAATGTTTTTACAGACTACCAGTACGATACTAAAACACAACAGATAACAGATACCACGCTTTTCAAAGGTCTCAATATTTACAACAAAAACACTCATACATACCGTCCAAGAGTACTTAGTGATGCTATTTTTATCCGTCAGGGAGAGGTGTTTTCATTGACAGATTATACAGACACGTACCGAAGTCTTAGAAACCTTCGTATGTTTTCTTCGGTCAATATTTCTATGACACCAGATCCAGACGCCCCTCAAAAGGACATAATGGCTAATATATACCTCACTCCCATAAAAAAGTATTCCGCAAATGCTAATTTTGAAGTGTCGCGTTCTTCTCTGTTGGGGATAGGTACTACTCTTAACCTCCAACTAAACAGGTATAACGCATTTCACTCAGGTGAGATATGGAGCAATACATTGCGAGGTACATTGGGTAGTTACAATGCACCAGATGGTTCCAAAAGTCTATTCAATGCTTATGAGCTGAATTTTACAACAGCTCTTATATTCCCACGTTTTTTACTGCCTTTCAGAACAATAGGACTTGTGCCAAAAAGGTATATGCCCAAGACAAGTACTTCGTTGGGATTTGGAATACAGAAAAATGTTGGTTTGGATAGAACGTATTTCAATATTGGACTGGATTATAGTTGGGAAAGTAGCCGTACGGTGTCTCATAAGGTAGGTCTTTTGAAATTTTCCTACCTTTCCAATACCAACAAATACAATTATTTCAATATTTTCTCTAATTCTTCCCGAGGTACAGCATTGTCCGATTATTTGGTGAAACACCCTGATTATGAAGGAAAAGGTGTTCCCGGCAGTGCCGAATGGACTTATTTCTTGGAAGAAGATATATACGATGACCAGCAGTATCGTCAGGATAGCCCGTCTAATTACCGCATAGTGGCTGATGATTTATATCAATACACGCGTTATACGTCGGATTTTGTGATACCGGCTATTTCATATACCTTTACGTTCAATAACCAGAGGTATGACAAGACCAAAGCGTTCCATTATTTGCAGGCAGAGCTGACTATGGCGGGAAATATTACCAATGCTCTCTCAGGTGCGTTGGGGCTTTCCACCAGCGAACTGCCTACTGGGGAAAGAGTGCATGAACTCTTCGGTGTGCCATTTGCTCAGTTTGCAAAACTAAATGTGAATTACTCTAAGTACATCACTCTGGGCAGTAGCAAGACCAATGTTTTGGCTTACAGAGTGTATTTCGGTATAACGTTACCGTATGGAAACAGTCAGAGCCAGATACCTTTTTCGGAGACTTATTTTGGTGGAGGAGTGAACTATGAACGTGGTTGGCAGGCGTATGAATTAGGTCCTGGTAGTGTTTCGGATAAAACGACAACGTATAACATAGGAAACCTCAAACTCACTGCCAGTCTGGAATATCGTTTTCAGATGTATCGTGCGCTTCACGGTGCTGTTTTCTTTGATGTGGGTAACGTGTGGTACACTTCATCCAAGATGTATTCAGATGAAAGAGGAGTTTTTTCCTTTGACCGTTTTTACAAAGAATTATCTCTGACCAGTGGTGTGGGAATAAGATATGATTTCACTTATTTTATAGGGCGTATAGATTTGGGATTCAAGACGGTAGACCCAGCGCTACCTTCTGGACAGCGTTTCTCGCTCTTCAAATACGGCATAGCGGTGCGGCTATACAGTTTGCGCTGGCTTATCCATTCTGATTTTTTAGTATGATAACAATAGAACAAGTTAAGACCAAAGAAGAACTAAAAGCCTTTGTGATGTTCCCATTCGGACTATACAAGGGAAGTAAATATTGGGTACCACCGCTTATAAATGGTGAGATGAAGACTTTTGACAAGGATTTTAATCCTACGTTGGAGTTTTCAGAAACATGCCTTTTGGTAGCCAAAAAAGAAGATGAGATAGTAGGACGTGTAGCTCTTATTATCAATAAACGCGAAAACGAGCTTTTAGGAGAAAAAAAATTGCGTTTCGGGTGGATGGATTTTGTGGATGATGCAGAGGTAACAGATGCTCTTTTTGCTCAGGCTCAACAATGGGGAGCAGAAAAAGGTATGGAGTATATGGAAGGTCCAGTCGGTTTTTGCAATCTTGACAAGGCGGCTCTTCTTACTTGGGGTTTTGATGAACTTTCCAACACTACCGCTCTGTATAACTATCCGTACTATGAAAAACACATGGAACGTCTCGGTTTTGAGCATTGCACGCAGTGGATAGAAACAGAAATTATGGCGCCTAAGGAAGTACCAGAGAAAATACATCGTTTTTCAGGGCTTATAAAAGAAAAATATTCACTGCAAATACCAAACCTCAAATCCAAAAAAGCTATTTCTAAGTACATCCCAGAAGTGTTTGAAATACTGAACCAAACATACAGCGTACTGGAAAACTTTGTCCCATTGACAGAAAAACAGCAGGCTTTCTACGCACGGCAGTTTATGGATATAATAAACCCCGACTATGTGAGCTGTATTTTGGACAAAGAGGGCAACATGATAGCTTTCGGAGTGGCAATACCTTACATGGCTACCGCGTTGCAAAAAGCCAAAGGAAGTCTTTTCCCTTTTGGGTGGTATCATTTGCTCAAAGCGCAGAAACACAATGACCGTGCTGAACTTCTGCTTATAGGAGTAGTGCCAGCATGGCAGAGAAAAGGTATCACAGCGCTGATATTTGAAGAGGTGATGCAGCGTTTTATAGATAACAACATAGTGTATGTGGAGTCCAACCCTGAACAAGAGAAAAACACGCAAGTGCAGGCTCTTTGGAAAGGCTATAAGAGCCGTCATCACAAGGCTCGTTGGACTTTTACTAAGAAAATATCACGCTGACATGGACGAAATATTAAAATATTTTCCAAACCTGACAGAAGAACAGGTAGAACAGTACATCTGTATGGGAGAACTGTACGCTCATTGGAACGAACGTATAAATGTCATTTCCCGCAAGGACATGGAGTATTTTTACACACGTCATGTGCTTCACAGTATGGCAATAGCACGTGTGGAGTCTTTTCCAGACGGTGCGAAAGTGCTGGATGTAGGTACGGGAGGTGGCTTTCCGGGGGTGCCTTTGGCGGTGCTTTTCCCTAAGGTGCATTTTACTCTGGTGGATAGCATAGGTAAAAAGACAAAGGTGGCAAAGGCTGTTTCTGATGAGTTAGGACTGAAAAACGTAACCGTTATAAATGCCCGCGTGGAGAATGTAAACGAAAAATTTGACTATGTGGTATCGCGCGCAGTTACAGCTATGGATGCTTTTGTGCCATGGGTAAAAGGCAAATTTTCTAATGAAAAAATAGACAAAAAAGCAGGCGGAATATTGTATTTGAAGGGTGGAGAGCTGTCTGATGAACTGAAAAAATTTCCAAAAGCGCAGGTATTTAATATTTCAGACTTTTTTTGTGAAGAATTTTTTACCACAAAACGTGTGGTTTATCTGCCAATTTGCTAACTTTGCAGTCATGAGTTTTTAGGAAATGAACTCATCTAAAATCTACGTTATAAAAATAATTGACAAAATAAAAAGATATGAAAACAATCAACGATTTCAACTTTGCTGGTAAAAAGGCAATAGCTCGTGTGGACTTCAACGTTCCTTACGATGAAAATTTCAACATAACAGACGATAACCGCATACAGGCTGTTGTTCCTACTGTCAAAAAAATATTAGCAGACGGTGGTAGCGTTATTTTGATGTCGCACCTTGGACGTCCAGACGGTAAAGTACAGGACAAATACTCATTGAAACACATAGTAGGTCATGTATCTGAGGTTTTGGGTGTTCCTGTAAAATTTGCATCGGACTGCATAGGCGCTCCTGCAAAAGAAGCAGCAGCTGCTCTTAAACCAGGCGAGGTTCTTCTTTTAGAAAACCTACGTTTCCACGCAGAGGAAGAAAAAGGCGATGAAGGTTTTGCAAAAGAACTGGCATCATTGGCAGACATATACGTCAATGACGCATTTGGAACAGCTCACCGCGCACACGCTTCAACAGCTGTGATAGCTAAATATATGGGCGCAAACAAATGCTTCGGTCTTTTAATGGCAAAAGAAGTAGAGTCTATCAAAAAAGTATTGGAGAACGGAGAACACCCTGTAACAGCTATTCTTGGAGGTTCAAAAGTATCTTCTAAACTGCCTATCATATACAAGATGTTGGAATCCGTAGATAACCTTATCATAGGTGGTGGTATGGCTTACACATTCATCAAAGCTATGGGTGGCAAGATAGGTAACTCACTACAAGAGCCTGAGTATATGGAGATATCTCTTGAAATAATGAAAAAGGCAAAAGAACGTGGAGTTAACATCTACCTTACAAAAGACGCTGTTACAACACAAGAGTTCTCAGACACTTGCCCTACAAAAGTATTTGACGCTGACAAGATAGAAGACGGCTGGGGTGCTATGGACATTTCTGAAAAGACTATGGCTTACTTTGGAGATGTCATCAAAAACTCCAAGACTATCCTTTGGAACGGACCTATGGGCGTTTTTGAAATGGACAAATACGCTACCGGTACTATCGCTATGGCAAAAGCCATAGAAGAAGCAACTAAAAAAGGTAGTTTCTCATTAGTAGGCGGAGGAGACAGCGTTGCTGCGGTTAAGAAATTTGGCTTTGAACACAAAGTATCTTACGTTTCTACCGGTGGTGGTGCTATGTTGGAATCTTTGGAAGGTAAAATACTCCCAGGTATTGCAGCCATAGAAGAATAATATTTTTCTAAATATATGAAAATGTCGCACCGTGAGGTGCGACATTTTTTGTGTGTAATGTTTTTTTTGCCGCGGGCGGAAAATGTTATTAAAATTTGTACGTACAGACAAAAAGTCATACATTAGACACATTGATACAAAAAGATACGGATAACTAAAAAATAAACACTATGGGTTCATTTAGAATACAAGGCGGGGTGGAACTTTGCGGAGAAGTAACACCACAAGGAGCTAAAAATGAGGCGTTGGAAGTGATAAGCGCAGTGCTTCTCACAGCAGAAGAAGTTGAAATAAGCAATGTGCCAGATATTCACGATGTCAATATATTAATAGAAATGCTAAAAGATATTGGCGTGAAAGTAACCAAAACGGCAGACCATACATACATTTTCAAGGCAGATGAAGTAGATGTGGACTACCTGCACTCACAGTACGGCAAACAAAAAGCCAAACAGCTAAGAGGCTCTATCATGATACTCGGACCACTATTGGCGCGTTTTGGACGGGGATACCTGCCAAAACCAGGCGGAGACAAGATAGGACGAAGAAGAGTAGATACTCACTTTGACGGGTTTATAGCTCTGGGAGCTAAGTTCAATTATGAGCCAGATAGCAAATTTTACTCCATAGAAGCAGATAAACTAAAAGGCACGTATATGCTTTTGGACGAAGCATCAGTAACAGGAACAGCCAACATAATAATGGCAGCAGTATTGGCAGATGGTAAAACAACTATATACAATGCTGCATGTGAACCTTATGTACAGCAACTTTGCCGTATGCTCATAGCTATGGGAGCTGACATAAAAGGCGTAGGCTCTAACCTTTTGACCATAACAGGTGTAGAGGGATTACACGGATGTAAACACAGAATACTTGCCGATATGCTGGATGTTGGTTCATGGATGGGGTTGGCAGCTATGACTCGTTCCGATATTACGATAAAAAATGTCGGTTGGGATGATTTAGGACAGATACCTCGTGTGTTTGAACGCATGGGTATAGAGATAATCCGCCAAGGAGATGATATGCGTATCCCTCAACAGGGCATTTATGAACCAAAAGGTTTTATAGACGGTTCTATTCTAACTATTTCCGATGCTCCTTGGCCTGGGTTTACACCAGACCTTTTGAGTATTATATTGGTTCTTGCCACTCAGGCAAAAGGTAGCGTGCTGATACACCAGAAGATGTTTGAAAGCCGTCTTTTCTTTACCGATAAACTTATAGACATGGGTGCTAAAATCATTCTTTGCGACCCTCACCGTGCTACTGTCATAGGTCTTGAACAGTACCATTCATTGCGCGGAAGTGTGATGGTTTCTCCTGATATACGTGCTGGAAATGCTCTTTTGATAGCAGCACTTTCTGCTCGTGGAGAGAGTGTCATCCATAATATAGAACAGATAGACCGAGGTTATGAGCGTATAGAAGAACGTCTTACATCTCTTGGAGCTCAGATAGTAAGAGAGGAGTGATAAAGGATGAAAAGACTGATTTATACATTGATGATTTTGCCTATGGCTATATCGTTATATTCTTGTTCTCAAAAAGATACAAAGACTCAAAAAGCTGTTGCAGAGATAGATTCATTATTCATTAAGAGGTACACTTGCACAAAAGACAGCGCAGAATATACCCCGGGAGGATGTGTCCTTATAATCAAAGACGATAGTGTCCTTTTTGATAAAGGATATGGCATGGCGGATATCAGCCGTGGCACGCATATAGATGGGAATACTTTTTTCAATATTGCTTCGGTGTCAAAACAGTTTACGGCTGTGGCTGTGATGAAACTTTATGCTGACGGTAAACTGGACATAGACAAGAGTATTTATGATTTAGATTCTTCGCTGGTATCTCTTTTGCCAAAGGCTGAAAAACCTTTTACAGAGATAACTCTACGCCACATGATGTCCCATTCGTCAGGTTTTCCAGATGAACGCCCTAAATATGACCGCAATTTTGTCCTCACCGCTACCGATATGCAGAGTATAGGCTATATGAAAGATGTGGACAGTCTGCATTTTACCCCGGGAACAGAATATGAATATGCTAATCCGACGTTTCAGTTTATGTATGCTGTGATAGAAAAGGTTAGTGGGATGCCTTTTGAACAGTATATGAAAGAAAACATTTTTACACCTGCTGGAATGGACGAAGCTGTGTATTTTCAGGCGGAAAGAGAAATACCGCGTATGGCTCATGGATATATATTGCGCGATACGATAGGTGAAAAAGGCGGTTTCAAAGAGTATGACTACGGAGAAGAGACTTTCTTTGCCACAAAGGCAGATGGAGGAATTTACGCATGAACTCATGAATTCGCTAAATGGCAACGCTCTCTTATGAAAAATGCCGTCATAGGTGAAAAAATAAAAAGCCAAATGTACACACCGCAAATCAAAGTAACTGGAAGTATTTTTTCGGATTATCAAAACCGTGAGGATACTTGGTATGCTCTTGGCTGGTTTGTAGAGCAGAAAGACGGAATGCCAAAGAAAGTGTACCATACTGGTGATAACGGCGGTTTTCAAATATATGTAGGTTTTTTTCCAGAGAAAGACCTTCATGTGCTGGTGTTTGAAAATAGAAATGACCAGTCTCGTTGGGATTTGGTAGAGAAAATAGACGAAATATCAAAACGTGCTCACTGGTTGGATTAGAATGAAAAAGGTTGTTTTCTTATTCTGCGTAATGTGTACTGCGTGTGGATTATCCGCTCAGAGGCTTCCTGAAAAGGCTCTCAGGGAGATAACACATCGTCAGGTGCAGGAGTACATACTGCCTAAAATAGACGTTGTGGGGCAGGCGGAAGGTTTGGAAAAAAGCGCATACGCTACGCTTTATCCGCAGTCTTGGGGACGCAATAAAACGGTATTGACAGACGGAAGTTCGTTTATAAACCTTACGGTGTTGCTTTTGACAGCAGGTGAAAAAAAAGCTACCCGAACTACTTTTTCCGATATCAATACTCATAAGGAAATAGCTGTTTCTCAGGGTGCTAAATATATTACATCCACTTATTTTACCACCGAACGAGGCTGGAAAGCGTTGCGTATTTCTATGGAAAAAACCAAAGGAAGCGATATTGCCTATATGGATGTGTATTTTGTCCTTATCAATAAATCTACCGTTGTAACAGGAACGGCTGCCGTAGCTGGAGCTGATGTGCGGGAGATAGAACGTTTTTTTCCACAGTACAGAAAGATTTTTGACTACATGGTGTACAGCATATACAAAAGATAGTGAGCCTTACGCCAAAAAGTCAGTTTAACTATTTTTGAAAATGACACTATGTCATTTTCGGGAAAAAATATATCAAAATGAGCCTTTGGCAGGGTTTTTGATAGCAAAGTATTTGAATTTCAAATAGAATTAAGAAAATGAAACATAAACACCAACATCACGACGCACAAAAGCCTGTAAATGAAGAAGAAAAAATGCAAAGCGAAGAAATAAAAGCAGATGCTACCGATACTGTCACCGCAGAAAAAGAACCACAGAACAATCAGACAGAACAGGAAAAACCTGCTGAAACTGACTGCAAAGAGGAATTGGCAAAACAGAAAGATGCTTTTTTGCGTCTGTATGCCGAGTTTGATAATTTCAAAAAACGCAGTGCAAAGGAGCGCGTAGAATGGATAAAAATGGCATCTTCTGAGGTGTTAGAAGCACTTTTGCCGGTTTTGGACGATATGGAACGTGGACTTGCCGAGGCTAAAAAACATTCAAAAGAAGAAGATATTAAAGGCTTTGAACTCATTTACAATAAATTAGTGTCTGTTCTTAATCAAAAAGGTCTAAGTGCAATGGAAGTAAAAGTGGGCGATGAATTTAATGTCGATATGCACGATGCAATAGCACAGATTCCTTCGCCAGATGAGGCTATGAAAGGAAAAGTTATAGATGTAACTCAAAAAGGATATAAAATAGGAGATAAGATAATTCGCTATGCCAAAGTAGTGGTAGGAGCGTAGTATATTGTTTTTTTCAGAGGTAAAAGAAATAGAAAAATCAAAAGATAGATGAAAAAGGATTATTACGAGGTACTGGGAGTGTCTAAAACAGCATCGGCGGACGAATTGAAAAAAGCGTACCGCAAGATGGCTATGAAGTATCACCCAGATAAAAACCCCGGCGATAAAGCCGCAGAAGATAAATTTAAAGAAGCAGCTGAAGCTTATGACGTGCTGTCCAACCCAGATAAACGTGCCCGCTATGACCAATTCGGACACGCAGGAATGGACGGAGCAGCAGGTGGAACAGGCGGTTTCTCTGGTGGTTTTTCAGGTTATCAGGACATGGACATCAACGATATTTTCAGTCAGTTTGGCGATATTTTCGGCATGGGAGGAGAACGTACCAGAAGAGGACGTTCAGGCGCACCAGCTGCTGTCAGAGGTAGCAATCTGAGAATACGCGTCCGTGTAACATTGGCAGAAGTAGCCACTGGTGTAGAAAAAACTATAAAAATAGAACGTTTGGTGCCTTCGCCAGATACTACATACAAGACTTGCCCGGTGTGCGGAGGAACAGGACAGACAGTACGCGTACAGAACACTCCTTTTGGTGCTATGCAGAGTGTTACCGAATGTGCTACTTGTAGCGGTACGGGTAAGGTTATAGATAAACGTGGTGCAGGTGCTAATGCCGAAGGACTGATAAAGAAAGCAGAATCTATTTCTGTGAAAATACCAGCTGGTGTGGCAGACGGAATGCAACTTCGCGTGGCAGGAAAAGGAAACTACGGACCTATGGGAGGACCTGCGGGAGACCTTATAGTTTTGATAGAGGAAATACCGTCAGAAGTATTTACAAGAGACCAAAACAACCTTTTGTATGAACTATATGTCAGTATGCCCGATGTAGTTCTTGGCGCAAAGAAAGAAATACCTACCGTAGAGGGTGGCAAGGTGCGTATAACACTGGAAAAAGGTACTCAGAGCGGTAAGATATTGCGCCTTAAAGGCAAAGGATTGCCAGAATACGGACGCAGTGTCAAAGGCGATATGTTGGTTTACATCAGTGTGTGGACACCAGAGAGTCTTTCTTTGGAACAAGAAAAATTCTTCCGTGGTGTAGAAAATGACGCTAATTTCCAGCCAAAACCTACTTCGGCACAGAAAAAATCATTTATGGACAGACTTAAAGAAATGTTCAGATAATATTTTCTAATACATAATAAGGAGTGATATCAGCAATGGTATCACTCTTTTTTTTGTCCAATAAACATGGTTCCTTGCCCCATGAT